>NZ_JBVHVT010000040.1:0-74442 GCF_055564695.1 Streptomyces sp. NPDC029014 | reverse complement strand
AAGACGCGGTCGGAAGGTGCTCCACGGGAAAAAAAACCAACTCCTGGCGCGTTGGCGGAAACAAAACACGTTGGGGGGGACCTGGGGGGGGCCCCCCCGGCCCCCCCAAACCGGTGCGCCGCGAACGCATCGAGCGCCTGCCGCGCCGTGCGGGTCGCCCGCCCCTCGGCCGGGACACCGAGCTGGCGGCCCTGGTGCGCAGCATCACCGGCAACGAGCCGGCCGGGTTGCACGGCCCCGAGGGCATCGGCAAGAGCACCCTGATCCGCCACGCGGTGTTCGAGGTCGGCCACCACGACGGCGTGGTCTTCCTCGACGGGTACGGCAAGGACGTCGACGACCTGGCCCAGAGCGTCTTCGAGGCCTGCTACGACGCCCCGGGCTACCGCCCGGGCGAGGGCGAGCTGCACCGCCTGTTGGCCGGCCTCCGGCTCTGCGTCGTCATCGACGACCTCGACGTGCCGGCCCGGGAACTGACCCGGCTCCAGGACGCGGTGCCGTCGGGCACCGTGGCGTTCACCTCGCGCGAGCGCCTGCTGTGGGGCGAGGGCAAGGCCATCGCCCTCGCCGGCCTTTCCCCGTCGGCGGGCGAGCAGTTGCTGGCCCGCACGCTGGAACGCCCGCTGCTGCCGGCCGAGACGGACGCGGCCGCCGCGCTGTGGCGGGCCAGCCGGGGGCATCCCGCCGCGTTGATCAGGGCGGCGGCCCTGGCCCGCCCCGCCGGGGACGGCACGCCCGGCGGGGAGGCCGTACTGCCGGCGCCCGCCGAGGTCCCGGAACTGCTGCGCGGGGCCGTGGCCCGGCTGGGCGGCGCGTCCCGGCACGTCCTGGCGTTCCTCGCGGTGGCGCCGAGGGCGCAGGCCACCGTGGACGTCCTCACGCTGCTGGTGCCCGGCGCGACCACGACCGCCGTCGCGGACGCCGTCGACCGGCTGACCGGGCTGGGGCTGCTGAACCGCACCGGTCCGCACGTCCGCCTGGCCGGTGATCCGGGCGGGCCGCTGCCGGAGGGCCTTGCGCTCACCTCACAGCAGGTCGCGGAGGCGACGACCCGGCTCGCCGGATGGGCCGCGGACCGGCGGACCCCGCCCGCAGCCCTGGCGGACCACAGTCTGCTGATCGCCGGGCTCGCAGAGACCGTCGGCCGGGCGGGCCGGCCGGACCTGGGCGTCGCCCTCACCCGGGCCGCCGCCCCCGGCACGGCGTGCTCCCTCCGCTGGGGAGCGTGGGACCGGATCATCGGCCGCGGCCTGGCCTCGGCCCGTCAGGCCGGTGACGAGCGCGCCCACGCGTACTTCACGTACGAGTCCGGTGTGCGCTCGTGGCTGACCGGCAAACGGGGCGCCGCGGCCGCCGCGTTCGGGGTGGCCGCGGCAGCCTGGCACGCCCTCGGCGACCCCGCCGGCGCCGCCCTCGCCGAAGGCGCGCAGGCGCAGATCGCACCCGGCCCCGCCCCGTCCCCCGGCACCGACCCCGGCACGGGCACGGGCACGGACACCGACCCCGGCACGGACACCGGCAGCGGTACGGACACCAGTCCGGACACGGGCGGGGGCGGGGGCGGGGCCGAGCACGGCACGGACACCGGCCCGTCGGGATCCGAGCCCGCGCCGCACCAGGGTTCCACCCACCCCGGGGACGCCGGCGCCCCGTCGTCACCCCCTGCGCCCGACCCGCAGGCACCCGCGCCCGGTCCGGGACTCCCCGCGCCGCCCGTGGATCCGGGCGGCCTGTCGCTGTTCGCCAAGGTGATCATCGGCGGCTCGCTGATCACGGCGGCCGGCTTCGGCATCGTGACCATCCCGGGCCAGGGCGCAGGCCCCGCGCAGACTCCGCCCACCGTGCCCCTGCACGTCCACGTGGCGACCAACCTCTTCGAGGTCAAGGACATGCCCGGTACGGCGGAGAGCGCCTGCCCGAGCGGCACGGGCAAGACCGACTGCACCAAGGTCTCGCAGGTGGCCAGGGGCGAGCGCGGGCCCGTACGGGTCATTCCCGCCGGACCGCTCCCGCAGGGCGTGAACCTCGTCTACTGGGGGTGCGAGGAGGACTCGCCCTCCTCGTCCTGCACCGTCCGGGCCGACCGCGAGCGCACCGTGTGCGCCACGACGACCAGCCCCGACGACGAGGCCGCACGACAGGACTGCATGCGGCGGACCGCCGACCGGTCCCCGACCGCGCCGCAAACCGCCCTGGTGGCCGTCCAGTTGGGGTCGGAGGAGTTCGAGGTCACCGTCACCCCCGACACACCGGGCACGCGGCCCTGCGTCCAGCCGCCGCTGGACCTGAAGGCGTCCCCACAGTCCACACCGCCCACGCGCGAATGCACGTTCGTGGTCCCGCTGAACACGAAGATGAACCTGACCGCCAAGATCACGGGCACGGCCCGGAGCTTCTCCCGCCCGTTCGACGGGGAACCCGAATGGTTCGGCTGCGACGAAGGGCCGACCACGCCCGGCCCGGCCGATCCGAACGCCAGGGGCTCCGACGAGGACACCGGCCGCCAGGAGCCGTACCCCAACGGCACCAGGACCTGCACGCTGAACCTCACCACCGGCCGGTACATCGGCCTGTCCAGCACCGACCTGAGCGACGGCGGCTCGACCGCCGCCCTCGCCGGCGTCTTCGCCCAACGCCCCCGCGTGCACATCGCTCCCGGTGTGACCGCCCTACCGAAGCCGGAGGAGGCCGCCCTGCAGCGCGTCCCCTGCTCCGCGTTCGGCGGTCCGGAAGGCATCGAGTGCCTCGGGCCGCCCACGCACGGCTGACGTCCACCACACCGCGGCCGGCGGTCGCCGGCCCGCGCACGAGACCAGGACCAGGACGGGAAACCGATGACCGAGAACCAGAGCCGCGGCGGCATCACCATCCACGGCGCCGCCACCGGACAGTTCCTGAACGGTGACAACGCCACGCAGACCTCCACCACCATCTCGGCGGACGCCGGTTCGGCGGCCGTGGCGCCGTTCGTCGAACTGATGCTGGGCGTCATCTCGCGGCTGGACCTGTCGACCGACCAGGAGGCCGGCGCGAGGCGGGCGCTGGACGCGTTGCGCAGCGAGGCGGCCGGGGAGGAGCCGTCTCCCCCACGGCTCCAGCAGCTGATGGGCGGTTTCGTCGCCTACCTGGCGCAGGCCGGCGCGCCCGCCCTGACCGCGGCCTTCATGACGCTGGCCCTGCACGTGGGCATCGCCGGCCCCCGGTAGTCCGCACCCCGGGGCCCCTGCACGCCTGTCCGGATGTCACAGAACACCGTCATTGCAGCCGTGCGGGAGGGGCGGCGACGACGGGGGCATGTCCACGACCCGTCGCGTCGTCATCGCGGTCTTCCCCGATGTCGACCTCCTCGATGTCACCGGCCCGGCCGAGGTGTTCGCGCTGGCCGACCGGGAGACCGGCGGCCGGGCGGGCTACCGCGTACAGCCGGCCGGCCCGGCCGCCGGCACGGTCGCCACGTCGGCGGGCGTGCGGCTCGTCACGGACCTCACGTTCGCCGAAGTGGATGGTGTACTGGACACGCTGCTGGTGCCCGGCGCGGTCGACGTGCACCCCGACGGGCCGGTCGCCAGGATCGACCCGGACGTGGTGGCCTGGATCAGGACGGCCGCGCCACTGGCCCGGCGGGTGGCGTCGGTGTGCGTCGGCGCCCACCTGCTGGCGGCGGCCGGGCTGCTGGACGGCAGGACGGCCACCACCCACTGGTCGACGGCCGCGCAGCTGGCGGCCGACCACCCGGCGGTGAGGTCGACCCGGACCCCGTCTTCGTGCCCTGACCACGATCGCCGACCTCTTCGGCCCCGTGGCCCCGCCCGTCGACGACCTCGTGTGAACCTTTCCGTCGCGGACACCGACTGTCTTGGCGGGACGTGCCGGGGACCTGGAGGTGCGGTGAGCGGCGACGGGCGGCGCGAGCAGCTGCTACTGGTGGTGGTGCGCTGCCAGCTCGGTGAGCGGGAGGCGTTCCCCGAGCTGGTGCGTGCGTGGCACGCCCCGCTGTGGCGGTACGTGCGGGGCATGGTCGGCTCGGCGTACCTCGCGGACGATCTCGCGCAGGAGGTGTGGGTCGCCGTGGTGCGCGGGCTGCCGCGGCTGCGGCAGCCGGAGCGGTTCGCCCCGTGGCTGTTCACCATCGCCCGGCGCGCGGTCGCCGACCACCTGCGGCATGCGTACCGGGCGGCGGAGACGGTCGTGGAGGACGCCGACGCCGATGTCGACGACCCCCTCGGCGACGTGCTGACCGCGATGCAGGTGGAAGCCAGCCTCAACGGGCTGCCGCCCCTGGAGCGGGAGGTGCTGATCCTGTTCCACCTGGAGGACCTGCCGCTGGGCGCCTGTGCGCAGGTGCTCGGCGTGCCGCCCGGCACCGTCAAGAGCAGGCTCCACCGGGCGCGCCGCATGTTGCGCAGCGCCCTCGCCGAGAAAGGGTACGAGGCGTGAGCGAGCAGGACTCCGCAGCCCGGCAGCAGGGCGTGCCCGAGGCCGTCGAGCGGGCGCTGGCTGCGGAGGTCTCGCTGGGCTCCCGGCTGCGGCACGTGGCCGTGGGGCTCGCGGGAGGGTGTGCGGCGGCCCTGATCGGGGTGTTGTGGGCCACCGAGCCGGATCCGCTTCCGGCGCGTACGCGGGCGGCCTTCACCGGGCTGATCGCCGTCGGACTGGCCTGGGCCGCCTTCGCCGGCTGGGCGCTGACCAGGCGCCGGCCGCTGTTCGCGCGGGACCGGGTGCTGGCGGCCCGGCTCGCACTCGCCGTCGCCGTGGTGACCGCGGTGACGGGTACGGCGCTGGCCGCGGCCCGCGCCGCCCCGGCCGCGGCACTGGCCACCGCCCTGGCCGGTGCCGCCCTCGTCGCCGCGGCGGGACTCGGCCTGCTGCGGGCACGGGCCCGCAGCCGCGCACTGCTGCGGCTGCGGGAGGCCCTGCGGCAGCGGGGCGCCCCCTGAACCCCGACGTGCATCTCGTCGGCCTCGTCCGGCGCCACCGAAACCGTCAAGGAGACCGCCGTGAAGAAGAATGAGAAGAAGACCGCCCCGGTGGGCCCGCTGGCCCACGCCCTGCGCCTGCGCGGTGCCGGCAGGCGCACCGTGTTCCTGGTCGTCGCGCTCTCGTGCGCCGCCCTGCTGGCCGGTCTCGTCCTGCTCCTGACCTGAAGGCGAACGGCTGCTCGACGTGACCGCCGGGCGGTTCAGCCGATGTGTGCTTTGACCTGCTCGTAGACGGCCTTGTCGGTGGGGAACGCGGTGTGCTGCAGGCACGGGGTCACGTGGTTCACCGCGCCGGCGAGGACGACCGTGCTCTCGGGGCTGACGACGAGGTCGCACGGCGACCTCCACGTGGCGTAGCGGGTGGCGCCGGGGGTCTCGTCGCCGGTGTTGAGGGCGGTGAGGAACGGGGAGCCCGGCCGCATGTCGGCGCAGGACGCGCCGCCGCAGAAGTAGGCGGTGTTCGTACCGTGGTTGGGGCCCGCGAGGGAGACCCAGGCGTCGACCTTGGCGGCCCCGGCCAGGCTCTTGAGGTAGTGGCGGGAGGAGAGGGATCCCATCGAGTGGGTGACGAGGTCGACCTTGGCGGCTCCCGTGGCCGCCAGAACGCGGTCGATCTCGGCGGCGAGCGCGGCTGCGGTGGTGGCGTTCGACTGGCCGGTGGGATAGCTCCACTGGAACAGGCGGCCGGCGGGCCAGCCGTCGGTCCGGAACCGGCCGGCCATGGTGGCCCAGGTCGAGCCGTCGCTGTTCCAGCCGTGTACGAAGACGACGGGATCCGGGGCGGCTGCCGCAACGGCGGCCGCGTCGGCCCGCGGCGCCGTACGGGCCGCCGCGGACGGGGCCGGGCAGACCGCGAGGACCAGGGTCAGGGCGGCGACGCTGACGGGGGCGGTGGCGCGGGGCGCGCGGCTCGGCTTCACGGGAAGCCGTTGTAGCGGCACCGCCGCGGCCGTGGGGCGGGTCGGGCGGACCCGTCACCCGCCCGGCTGTCCCGGATTCACCCCTGAGGGCGTTTCCGGCAGGAACGGGGGGAGCGGGTGCGGCCTCTGCTCCGGCTGGGAGGGCGGCTCTTGACCCTCACGTGACGTCAGGCTGCACAGTCGGTGCCGTGGAGGATCACTGGACCGTGGGACGCGTGGCCGAGCTGGCCGGGGTGAGCGTCCGCACGCTGCATCACTATGACGAGATCGGGCTCGTGCGTCCTTCGGCGCGGACCGCGGCAAGGTACCGGGCCTACTCGGCGGGCGACGTGGAGCGGCTGCGGGAGGTGCTGGCCTACCGGCGGCTGGGCTTCGGTCTGCGGGAAGTCGCGGAACTGGTCGGCGACTCGTCCACCGACGCGGTCGCACACCTGCGCCGACTGCGCGGCCTGCTGCTGGAGCGGCGTGACCGCGCCGACGCCATGGTGGCGGCCATCGACAGGGAACTCGAAACACGGGCGAAGGGACTGACGGTGACACCGGAGGAGCAACTGGAGATGCTCGGAGCACGGCTGTACGACGCGATCGGCGACGCTTACCCCGCGACACGGCGAACCGAGCCGCGGATCGCCGCGCAGATCTGGGACGCGCTCGGCGACGCGCAGACGGTGCTGAACGTCGGGGCCGGCACCGGCTCCTACGAGCCTGCTGATCGCGACGTGACCGCGGTGGAACCGTCGGCGGTCATGCGGGGGCAGCGGCCTGCCGGCTCGGCACCGTGCGTGGCCGCCGCCGCGGAGAGCCTGCCGTTCGAGGACCGCTCCTTCGACGTCGCGATGGCCGTCTCCACCGTGCACCACTGGGGGGACCCGCTAGCAGGGCTGCGCGAGATGCGCCGCGTGGCCCGCCGCGTGGTGGTGTTGACGTTCGACACCGACGAGCCCGGATGGCAGGACCGGTTCTGGCTCACCCGCGACTACCTGCCCGAGTTCGCCGCCGTCCTCGCAGGATTCCCCCCGCTCGCGGGGATGGCCGACGCGATCGGCGCCCGCGCTGAGCCGGTGCCCGTCCCGTGGGACTGCGCCGACGGCCTGTTCGAGGCGTACTGGCGCCGACCGGCGGCGTACCTGGAGGACCACGTGCGCCGTGCGATGTCGGTGTGGACGAGGGTCGGCCCGGAGGCCGAGCAGCGGGCGGTGCGGAACCTCGGTGACGACCTCCGTTCCGGCCGGTGGGCCGAGCGCAACGGCGACCTCGCCGAGCTCGAAGCGGCAGACCTGGGCCTCCGCCTGCTCATCGCGTGATCGGGGCTCAGCCGAGGACGGCGCCGTAGACGTGGTCGACGGTCATCGTCATCAGGACGCGGCGGTCGGACACCATCACGGACCGGTACTCCTCCCAGTCCGGGTGTTCGCCCGCGGCGCTGCGGTAGTAGGCCACCAGCGCCTCGACCTCCGGGCCGTGGGGGTCGGTGCCCGGGCCGGTGAGGGTCACAACGCCCTCGGCGGTGGCCCAGGAACGGCCGTTGCTGCTGGTCACCTCCAGGGTGGCGCGCGGGTCGCGGCGCAGGTTCGCGGTCTTGGCGCGCCCCTCGGTCATCGAGACGTAGAGGGTGTTGGTCTCCGGGTCGTAGTGGGGCATGACCGGGGAGAGCTGCGGGCGGCCGTCGGACTTGATGGTGGCCAGGATGCCGAGTCGGCTCTCGGCGAGCAGGGTGCGCAGGATGTGCAGGCTGGGCTGCGTGTCGTCCGTGGTCACGGTGGGGCCTCCGACGGCTTGCGGGAGAATTGGATCAAGGCACCGTAGCCGCTCCCGTCGGACGGTGCGGAACGCAGGCGCTGCAACTCGGCCATTCGGATAGGACTCGTCCTCGCGCGGGCAGACGCCGCGACAGCGACCACCCGCACTCCTACGGTCTCGTTTGCCCTTGTTCCTCCCGAAAGGTGTGCCCATGCGTTCTCTTCGTTCCGCCTTCGCCGCCGTTGCCGCCGCCGCCATCGCCTTCGGGGCCGTCGGCACCGCGAGCGCCGACGTGAACGTGACCGTCCTGGAGCCGACCTCGTACACCTTCGTCTTCGGCGACTGGCTCCAGATCGCCGGCGACGGCGTGTTCAACGCCGGTTTCGACAACACCGTGGGCTCGAACAACTGACGCCCGCCGGGGGTCGGGCCGGCGCGCCCGACCGGCCCCGCTGCCGCTCATCGGCCGAAACCGTTCGAACCGGCGTCACCGCCACGGCGCCGGGCCGACGAGTGGCTCGACCGGTCGCCACATCGCGGTGGTCTCCAGCGGGCCGACCGTGAGCCGGCGCAGCGTGGTGAAGCCGAAGCGGTGGTAGAACGGGACGTTGGCGCCGTCGGCGGTGGTCAGGAAGATGCCGTCCGGCGCGGGGGTGGCCCGGAGCGCGTGCTCGAGGAGCCGGCGACCGGCGCCGCGCCCCACGGAGCCCGGCTCGACCCCGATGAACTCCAGCGTCCAGGCGCCCGCGGGGGCCTCGGACTCCGTGGCGTGCAGGTAGCGCAGTGTCCGGGCCAGGGCGCGCGGGCCGCAGTGCGCCAGGGTGCGGGCCGCGAAGGCCGCCCGTGCGGCGCCCGACGGCACGGCGGCGGGCGGGGTGAGGACGGCGGCGGCGACGGGGCGGCCGCCGGGGTCGGCCAGCAGGTGGCGGCGGGCTCCGGGGACGGTGGCGTGCGTCCGCAGGGTGGCTGCGAACCACGCCCCGCGCACCCGGGCGGAACCGCCCGAGATCCACGCGGTGGCCGGCTCGCGGGCGAACGCGGCCGCGAGTACGGGCGCGCACCGCGCGGGCGACGGGGCGTCGTCGCGACCGGGACGGCCGGGGCCGGATCCCGTTTCGCCGCCGCCCCCACCCCGGCCCGCGTGCGTCTCAGACATCGCGCCGCCGCTCCAGCGGCGCCTCCGGCACGAGGTGGCACACCAGCAGCTTCAGGAAGAACAGCGGTGCGAACCAGACCAGCGCGGCGGGCACGGTCAACCAGAACAGGTCGACCAGGACGGCGGCGCTGTAGACGGCCACGGCCACCGGGCGCTTGAGGTGGACGGGCGCGAACTCCACAGCCGCGGCGCCCGACAGCAGCAGGACGGCGTTTCCCAGCGCCCAGTCGGCATCGCCGTCGAGCACCAGCAGGCCCATCGCCGCGAGGTGCAGCACGTGCGCGCCGACGAAGACCAGGCGGGCGCGCCGGGCTCCGGGGTCCTGGCGGTGGTACCAGCGCTTGGCGGCGTTCGTCGCGTTGGTCAGGATGCCGCCGAGCAGGTCGAGGGCGATCAGGACGACCAGCGCCCACTGGAGGCCGGTCCAGTCGCGGTGGACGTCCGACGTCCACAGCCCGGCCGCGAGCAGCACCGCGCACCCGCCCGCGCCGGCGAGCTCCACCGCCGATTCGGAGCGGGACTTGCCGGGCCCCATGAAGCGTTCGAGGCGTCCGGCCGGCCCCCGGGAGGTCGGCGGTATCGTCCAGTCGACCGTCAGATCAGTGCGCACGTCGGCCCCTTCCGTCCTTCGTGTCGGTCGCCCACAGTCCGCGCAGCAGGCTCCAGACCTGCCCGCCGTCCGGCAGTTCGCCCTGCCGCACCCGGTCGCCGTCCGGTACGCGTTCACCCTCCGGCGCCTGCGATGGCGCCTGCGGCTGCTGCCCGCGCAGCCCGGCCAGTGCCCATTCGTCGGCGGCCCGCATCACCGCCGCCGTGGCGGTCGCCAGCAGGGACCGGTCCACGTCCGTCCGGATGAACCCGAGCCGCTGCCCGTCCTCGACCAGGGCCGTGAACCAGCCCTGCCAGGCGCCGCCGCGGGCCCGTCCGATGGCTGCGTCGGCCAGGGCCAGATCGTCCGGACGGGCGTGCAGGTGTGCGGCCAGCGCCTGTGAGCCGGTCTCCAGCCGGTGCCAGAACTCCGCCTCGTCGTGGGCCGGCGTCCAGGGCCCGAGGACGGCGAGGAGACGGTCGAGGACGTCGTCGAGGACCGCGGCCAGCAGGTCCTCGCGCCCGTCGAAGTACTGGTAGGCGGCGGTCTTGGAGAAGCCGGCAGCCTCGATGATCTTGTTGTACGAGGCGGACGCGGGGCCGTGTTCGGCGAAGTGCGTGCGCGCGACGGCGAGGATCGCCGCCTGCCGCTCGGTCGGCAGGCGGTGGAAGCGAGGGAGCGGAGTCATGCACCCACGGTACACACCACCAGGGTGTACCACCAGTACACTCCGATGGTTTCGACCGTCGGGACACGCCCCCGGGCGCGTCAATCGACGGGCTCGCGCGGCGGACCGGCCTACCCTCCCGGCATGAGCGTCAAGAAGGCGGCGGTGGCCGACGAGATCTTCGACCGGTTGGACACGAACGGCGACGGGGTGCTGACCGCGGAGGACTACCGGGGCAGCGCCGAGCAGCTGCTGCAGTCGTACGGGATGGGGCCCAGCGCACCGAAAGGGCGCGCGCTGATCGAGGCGAACCAGGCACTGTGGGAGCGGCAGGCCGAGCTGGTCGACCGCGATCACGACGGGAGGATCGACCGGCAGGAGTACCGGGAGTGGTTCGCCTCCCTGCCCGCTTCGGAGTCGACCTCGGGCGCACCCGCCGGCTCGCCGGAGGTGATGGCGGTCCTGCACGCGCAGTTCACGGTGGCCGACCGGGACGGCGACGGACTGATGGACCTCCACGACTTCACCATGTGGCGGAAGCTCAAGGGCGTGCCCGGACGGGACGCGACCGCCGCCTTCGAGCTGATCGACTCCGACCGCGACGGCGCCATCGGCTGGCAGGACTTCGTCGGCGCGGCCGCCGCGCACGGCCTGGAGGCCCTGCTGTACGGGCCGGGGCGGGCGTAGGGCGGCTCGCCGCGCGGCGGCGGCGGGGCGGGGGCGCGCGGGCCGGCCGGCGCACGCCCTCGGCCGCGGATCCCCTGGAACCGAAATGATCTTGCTCGGCGTCCTCCCTGTCACGTGACCGACCACCACGAGCAAGACAGAGGAGAGGCTGACGTGAAGACACCGGGAACCACGCCGTCCCGTCGCACGCTGCTGACCGCCGGGGCGGGTGCGGCGCTGGCCGCGGCACTGCCGGCGGGCACCGCCCGTGCCGCCTCGCCGTACGACGCCGGGGGCGTCGTGGCACAGCTGCGCGAGCTGGAGCGCGCGCACGGGGCACGACTGGGCGTGTACGCACGGGACACCGCCACCGGCCGTACCGTCCTCCACCGCGCCGACGAACTCTTCCCCATGTGCTCGGTGTTCAAGACCGTCGCCGTGGCGGCCGTCATGCGGGACCTCGACCACGACGGCAGCCACCTCGCCACACGCGTCCACTACACGCAGCAGGACGTCACGGACGCCGGCGGTGGTGACATCACTCAGATCGAGGAGAACATCGCGAACGGCCTGACCGTGGCCGAGCTGTGCTCCGCCGCCATCGCCCAGAGCGACAACGCGGCCGCGAACCTCCTGCTCCGCGAGCTGGGCGGCCCCACCGCGGTCACCCGCTTCTGCCGGTCCGTCGGGGACCGCACCACCCGGCTCGACCGGTGGGAGCCCGCGCTGAACTCGGCCGAGCCCGACCGGGTCACCGACACCACCAGCCCCCGCGCGATCGGACTGACGTACACCCGGCTCGCCCTCGGCAACGCGCTGTCCCCGCGCCACCGCGAGCAGCTGAACCGGTGGCTGCTGTCGAACACCACGAGCAGCGAGCGCATGCGCAAGGGTGTGCCCCCGGAGTGGGCCCTCGGTGACAAGACCGGCGCCGGCTCGTACGGGACCAACAACGACGTGGGCATCGCCTGGCCGCCGGGACGGCCGCCGGTGGTGCTGGCCGTCCTCACCACCAGGCCGGAGGCGACCGCGCCACGCGACAACGACCTGATCGTCAAGACTACGGAGCTACTGACGAAGGCGCTGGTCTGACGCAGACGACGGCCTGATCCCGTTGTCAGTGGCGCCTGGCACAGTGGCACCATGCTCGACATCACGATCCTGACCCAAGCCGGGTCCCGGCACGTCCGGCCCGCCGAGGGGGAACTCGCGGCGCTCGTCCACCGGATCGGCGGCGACGGCGACCACTTCCTGGTCGTCCAGGCGGTTCCGGACCTGCCCGACCTCTTCATCCAGGTATGGCACAGCACCGGCGAGGACTACACGCTGGAGCACCGCGCCGACAGCCAGGACCGGCACTTCCAGACCTCGGTCCGCACCCCCGAGGCGGTCATATCGGCCATCACTGCCTGGGCGGGCGGGCGCCGGGACGGCTGGGACGCCGGGCTCGCCTGGGACCGGCTGGAGTTCCCGCCGGACAAGCCGGTGCCGCCGCTCGCCCTCGACGAGGAGGAGCGGCGCCTGCTGGAGGATCAGGTCCGCGACGTGCTCCGGGCCGGCTACGCGACCCGGGCCGAGGTCGCCGAGGCGGCCGAGGAGTACCTGGTGTCCGGGGACCGCCGGCCGGTCTCCCCGGCCCAGGCCGTGGCGCTCGCCGACCGGATGTGGCGGGAGCGGGTCGAGGAGCAGGCCGGCTGGAAGGGCGAGACGGACCCGGAGCGGCTGTCCCGGGCCTTCGCCGAGCTGGACGCGGCGGGGATCACGGCCCGCGAGCACTTCGCCTGCTGCCGGACCTGCGGCAACGGCGACATAGGCGCGGCGGGCAGCCCGGACGCCCGCGGCTTCGTGTACTTCCACATGCAGTGCACGGACGGCGCGGCGGCCGGACACGGCCTCAACCTGCTGTACGGAGGCTTCGACGGCTCGTCCGGGAGCACCGCCGCGGTCGGCCGGGAGGTCGTCGCCGCCCTCACCCGCGCGGGCCTGGCCACCTCGTGGGACGGCGACCCGGGCCAGGCCATCACGGTCACCCCGCTGACCTGGAACCGACGGCTGATCGGCTGAGCGGGCGGGGGAACGGCGGCAGCGGTTCCGGGCGGCCTCCACCGCATCGCGCGGGGAGGCCGCCCGTTCCCCGTGGGGTTACGGAGCCATCTCGTACGCCCCGGACAGGGCCTCGACGCGGGCCCAGACACGGGCCGCGCGCGCCTCGTCGACGACCGGGCGGCGGACCGCACCCATCGCCCAGGCCTGCTGCTCCGCCGTGGCGGAGTCCTTGCCGTACAGCTCGACGGCGTGGCCGGAGAAGTCCCGGACGAGGACGGAGAACAGCTCGTCGAGGACGTCCTGGTCGAGACCGGTCAGGCGGGCCTGTTCCAGGATCAGCTGGCCGTGCACGACCAGGGCGAACAGCTGGCCGACGGAGAGCAGGAAGTCGAGGTCGCGGCTCTGCCGCTCGTCGGGGGCCATGGTGGCGACGAACTCGCACAGCGCGTCGGCCTGCTCGCGGAACCGGGCGACGTTCGGCACCTCGGCGTACGCGTCGAAGGCGGGCCGCCAGTCGTGGAAGCGTACGGAGCCGAGGCCCCGGGCCGGGCCCTGGCGGAAGAGGAAGTCGTCGTCGGCCGCGTCGAGGCGGGTCGGGACGGCCGGGTACTCCACCGGCTCCAGCAGGTGGTTGCGCATGAACTTGAGGATCAGCGCGAGGTTGACGTGGACCGTGCCCTCCAGCTTGGGCAGGCCGCGGATCTCGACGGCCGCCTGGGCGAAGTAGTTGTCCTTCTCGAAGCCCTTGGCGGCGATCACGTCCCACATGAGGTCGATGACCTTCTCACCCTCGGTGGTCACCTTCATCTTCGTCATCGGGTTGAAGAGCAGGTAGCGGCGGTCGTCGGGGCCTGCGGTGCGGAAGTAGTCGACGGCGCGGTCGCTGAACAGCTTCATGCCGACGAGGCGTACGTAGGCGTCGGCCAGCTCGCGGCGCACGTGCGGGAAGGCGGTGACGGGACGCCCGTACAGGATGCGGTTGTGGGCGTGGGTGACGGCCTCGTACATCGCGTGCTCGCAGATGCCGATCGAGGCGGTGCACAGGTTGAACTTGCCGACGTTGACGGTGTTGAGGGCGGCGTCGAAGGCGGCGCGGCCGGTGTGGAGGACGTCCTCGGCGCCGACGGGGTAGTCCTCCAGGCGGAACTCGCTGACGTACTTGGAGGAGTCGACGACGTTCTTCACGAGGTGGTAGTTCGGGTGGCGGCTGTCGGCGGCGAAGAAGACGTACGCGTCCGGGCCCTCCATGTCGGTGCG
Source organism: Streptomyces sp. NPDC029014 (assembly GCF_055564695.1). NCBI lineage: Bacteria > Bacillati > Actinomycetota > Actinomycetes > Kitasatosporales > Streptomycetaceae > Streptomyces > Streptomyces sp. NPDC029014. The sequence continues at coordinate 60,422 of NZ_JBVHVT010000040.1, read as the reverse complement.
GCGGCCGAAGACGGAGACGAGACCCGCGGCGTTGCCGTTGCCGATGTAGTACTTGGAGCCGGTGGCCCGGAAGCCGCCGTTGCCGTCCGGCTCCAGCAGCATGTCGGTGGAGTAGATGTCGGCGCCGTGGCTCTTCTCGGAGAGGCCGAAGGCGAACACCTCGCCCTGGGCGAGGAGTTCCGCGGCGCGGCCCCGCGCGGCGGCGTTGTCGCTCTGCCAGACCGGGCCGAGACCGAGGATGGTCACCTGCCAGGCGTACCAGTAGTCGAGGCCGTAGAAGCCGAATATCTCGTTCAGGGCCGCGATCCGGGCGGTGTCCCAGCGCTGGTCGTCCTGCCGGGCGGCGGAGGCCGGGGTGAGGAACGTGGCGAACAGGCCCTCCTTGGCGGCGAACGCGAGGAAGTCGGCCAGCCAGGCCCGGGAGCGGTAGTCCTCGATCAGCTTGCGCTTGCCCCGCTCCTCGAACCAGTCGACGGTGGCGCGCAGCAGCCTGCGGGTCTCGGGGTCGAAGTGCGCCGGGTCGTAGGTGCGCGGGTTGAACAGCAGCGGATCGGTCATGGAGGTTCGCCTTCCGAGGGGTCGGGTGTCGAGGGGTGGAGCCGAGCGGTGCGCGCGGGAGGTGGTGGTGCGGTTCAGTCGGTCGTCGCGGTCGGCGGTACCGCGCCGAGCCGGTGCAGGGTGGCGAGGACGTCGTCGAGCCAGGCGATGGTCATCCGCTCGTAGGCGATGCCGCCGCGGAGCACGACGTGCTGGAGTTCCCGGCCGGCGTCGAGCGGTGCGGGGGCCTCGGGTCCGGTGAAGTCGCGGACCTCGCCGGCGAGGTAGTGGGCGAGGCGGTCGCCGTGCGCCCGGCGGTGCCTTTCGACCTCGGCGATCAGCGCGGCGGGGTCGTCGAAGGCCGCGCCGCGGATCTTCACGGCGAGGTCGTGGCGCAGGCTCTCGGGTTCGATCGGGTCGTGCAGCCAGCGGGAGAGCGCGGCCCGGCCGGGGCCGGCGACGGAGTACTCCTTCTTGTCCGGCCGGCCCTGCTGCGGGACCTCGCGGACGGCGAGCATGCCGTCGGCTTCCATGCGCTTGAGGACGCGGTAGATCTGCTGGTGGGTGGCCGTCCAGAAGTAGCCGATGGACCGGTCGAACCTGCGGGCCAGCTCATAGCCGGAGCCCGGCTTCTCCAGCAGGGAGACGAGGATCGCGTGGTCGAGCGCCATACTGCGATCCTGCTATGCAACTCGTTGCATAGACAAGCGGGCGGGGCCAGGTGAGACGCGGGTCACCCGGAGCGCGTACGGGCCCGCGGGCACGGGCATTCGGTCAGCCGGTCAGCGCTCGGGCGGTCGGGCGGTCGGGCGGCCGGGTCAGGACGACGCCCGGAAGGCGGTGGCCTTCACGACGGTGCCGCACAGTGCGAAGTCCCCGCCGTCCGCCGGTGCCAGCTGGAGCCCTCCGCCCGCGACGCCCACGACCATCGAGGGCGCGACGGTCGGCTCGCCGCCGGAGTGGCAGTACCCGCCGGCCTCGCCGAGGACCGGGGTGAACGAGATGCGGGTCTCGGCCCTGCCGCCGACGGGCAGCAGCACCGGCCGGGCGGCGCCCAGGCGGCTGACGACGAGGGGCTTGTTCCGGTTGGGCGAGCCCTGGCCGGCCAGGGCGACGGTGGGGTGGCCCTGCAGCACACAGGCCCTCGGGCCCTCGTTGATCACGGTGATCCGCACCTGGGTCGGACCCACCCGGTCGGCGCTGTTGGCGACGAGCTGGGTGACGGGGCACGGGGGCGCCGGGGCCCGGCCGGCGGCGACCTCCCCGGCGGCCGGGCCGGCGGCTGCGGCTGCGGCTTCTGCGGCGGCGACCGGTGATGCTCCGGCCAGCAGGACGCCCCCGGTGAGGACGGCGGCGGCCAGGAGCAGGCGGCGCCCGCACGGCGCCGCGCCACGCTTCCCTGGATGGGTCATGGCTGTTCTCCGCAAGGTGACGGGAGTGCTGGAGGGGCCCTCTCCCAGCCTGGCACCGTCCGGGGCGGGCCGCCCGTCAGCGGGATCTGCCGGCCCGTCGGCGGGGATCCGCCGGCTTCTGCCCACTCGGGAGAAATTCTGTGCCGGAGAGCGATGAGTTCCGGTGGCCGGCCCGGTCTGTCTTCTCGACAGCACTCACCTGGAGGAGCCCACCATGACCGAGACCGTGACCCGCACCCTGGAATCGACGGGTGCGACCGTGGCGTACGACGTGCGCGGCGCGGACGCCGGCGCAGCCGGACCGACCGGCCGGCGGCCGGCCCTGTTCCTCATCGGCTCGCCGATGGACGCCGCCGGGTTCGGCACGCTGGCGTCGTACTTCACCGACCGGACCGTGATCACGTACGACCCGCGGGGCGCCGGCCGGAGCGCCCGCACCGACGGGGCGGCCGAGAACCTGCCGGAGGAGCACGCCGAGGACCTTCGGAGGGTCATCGAAGCCGTCGGGGTGGGCCCTGTGGACGTGTTCGCCAGCAGCGGCGGCGCCGTCAACGGGCTGGCGCTGGTCGCGCGCCACCCGGAGCTGGTGCGGACCCTCGTCGCTCACGAGCCGCCGACGGCGCAGGTCCTGCCGGACCGGGAGGCGGCGCTGGCGGTGTGCGAGGACGTCCACACGACGTACCTGCGCGACGGCATGGGGCCGGCGATGGCCAAGTTCCTCGCGGTGGCCATGCGCACGGGTCCGTTCCAGGAGAACTGGCGGGACGAGCCCGCCCCGGACCCGGCCGCCTTCGGGCTGCCGGCCGAGGACGACGGCTCGCGCGGGGATCCGCTGCTGGGACAGAACATGCGCGGCTGCACCTCGTACAGGCCGGACTTCGTGGCGCTGCGGGCGGCGGACACCCGGATCGTCGTCGCGGCGGGCAAGGAGTCGGAAGGCCAGTTCCCGGCGCGGGCCGCGGCGGGGGTCGCCGAGGGGCTGGGCGTCGGGCTGACGCCGTTCCCCAGCCACCACGGGGGCTTCCTCGGCGGTGAGTACGGGCAGCAGGGGGACCCGGAGGCGTTCGCCGGGGCCCTGCGCGACGTCCTGGACGGCGGCTGACGGCTGACGGCCGACGGCCGACGGCCGACCACCGACCGTCAACCATCGACCGTTGACCGTTACGGTGCCTACTGGCTGCCGCCCTTGAGACGGCGGTTGACCTCCTCGTTGACACGGCGGTTGAGTTCGGCCAGTTGCTCGGGGCTGTAGCCCTTGAGGTCACCGACGTCCGGCGGGGCGTTCGACTCCGGTTGCTTCGGTTTGGCGTCCTCGCGGCGCGTGAGCTCCTGCTCCTCCGGCGAGCCGGGCGCCGCGTACGCGCACCGGATGAGCGAGCCGTCGGCGGCCTTCAGGCAGGACACCTCGCGGCCGCCGACCTGGCCCCTGCCCTCCACCCGGTAGCGGATGTTCTGTTCGCTGCCGATGGTGGCGGTCCAGGTGGCGCCGCCGGTGGGCACGACCTCGAACACCTGGTCGTCGTTGTAGCAGCAGACGTCCCGGTACTCGGCCTTGACCAGGGCGACGATCGATTTCGGCGAGGACCAGGTGGGGTTGAGCCGGTGGACGGTCAGCGGGGCCAGCCCGCCGCCTCGGTGCCGGGTCGGCACCGTCGACACGGCCACGACGGAACTCGCCTCGCCCTGCGGGGTGAGCGGGGTGACGTACGCGCTGCGCCCCGACCCGTCGCGGTAGCGCAGGGTGAACTCCGACTCGTTGCCCTCGTTGGCGCCGTCCTCGGAGGCGTCCCAGCCGCTGCGCTCGAACCACCAGTCGGCGAAGCTGCCGACGGCAGCGGTGGATTCCCGCTGCCGGGCCGCGAGGCTCTTCGGGTAGGAGGAGCCGGGGACGTCGGCCGTGTCGGTGGTGAGGGTCAGCTTTCCGGTCCGCCCGTCGTAGAGGGCGACTCCGGCGGGACGTTCCGTCACCGTCAGGAGCCCCGTCTGCCGTTTGAGGGGGACGACCACGACGGGGGTGTCCCCCGAGCACGTGACGTAGGCGTCGGAGGCCTCGAAGCGCAGCCACCGCTTCTGCGCGGATATCTTCCGGCCGAGGTTGTGGCCGAACCAGCCGCCGATGCGGGCGTCGGCCACGTCCACGTCGAACGTGCAGCGCTGCTGGGAGCGGCCGCCCCCGCCGAGCGGGACCTCCTGGACGAGGCCGACCTCGTATCCGGTCAGCCAGCCGCGCCGCTCGACCAGGGTGGCGAACCGGTCCGCATCGGGCAGATACGTGATGTCCGCTATCTCACCGGTGACATCGCCCAGGTGCGGGGCGGCCTGCGCCTTGCCGACCACGTACGGGGACCGGGCCGCGAGGTCGGGCACCGCGTCGGTCACGATCTGCGTGCCCGCCATGTAGGCGCGGTCCTGCAGGTACGACCCGTAGACCAGCCACCCCACACCGAAGGCCAGTCCCGCGATGACGCCCAGGCACCCGAGGATCTTGACCCCCTCGCCCGCCGGGACGCCCCGGTTGTCCCGGCGCACGAGGCTGACCAGCCACGGCAGCAGGGCGAGCGCCACGACGGCCGCCACGGCCGGCGCCAGCCAGGCGAACGCCTTCCGTAGCTCCCACACCATGATCGTGCTGAAGTACGGGGCGTACAGCGGTGCGAGCACCACCAGCAGCCCGAGTACGGCAAGCATCGTGAAACGCACGGCCCGACCCATCAGCGCCCTCCCCAGCCTTCCCCCGACCCGGCCGTCACCATTGTGTCCCGCAGAACGGCCCGTGTCCCCTCCCCGCCCGAACGAATCTCCGGTGCGCGGACAAGCGGGACAGGACCCGGATATTCCGCGTCACGCAGGCATGCCCGGGCGGATCGGTGGTAGACGCAGGGCGTCCCGTTCGTAGGCCGCGAGGAGGTTCTCGTGATTGTGCTCGGAGTGATTCTGCTGATCATCGGCTTCGTCTTCGGGATATCGATCCTGTGGACGATCGGCCTGATCCTCGTACTGATTGGCGTGGTGCTGTGGGTGCTCGGCGCGGCCGGACATGCTGTGGCGGGCCGTAAACACTATTGGTGAGCCGCCCTGCCGCTGCCGCCCCTCCGCGGTGCGGCGCGCGGTCCTCCGTGCGGGTGGGTCCGGGCGTGTCCCGGGCCCACCCGCAGCCGTGGCGCGGATAGTCGGGGCAGGCGGGCGTCGCGGTCCGGTGTCCACGCGCGGGGCAGGAGTACGGGATGGGGAAGAACGCGGCAGCGGTGTCCGCACTGGTGGCGGGTGCGGTGCTGGGGGCCGGCGGCTGGACGGCGGCAGGCCCGGCGACTGCGGACGGGACGTCCGCTCCGGCGGCGTCCGGGAGCGTGGCCGCGCGGGCAGGGCACCCGCAGGGGATGGTGGTCTCCCGGGTGGACCTGAAGGTCCGCAGCAAGCCGACGGTGTACTCGGACGTGGTCGCGAAGCTGCGTCCGCAGCAGTACGTGCTGCTCGACTGCGAGAAGCGGGGCGGCTGGGTGGACGGCAACCCGGACTGGTACCGGCTCCAGGGCGTCAACGGCTGGGTCTCGGCCCGGTTCGTCCACAACCTCCAGCCGGTGCGCGCCTGCTGAGGCGCGGTCGGGTGGGGGGCGGTCCGGCCCGTGGCGGTCGGGCCGGCCGCGAGGTCGGGTCAGAAGACGAAGACCTGGCTGCCGTTGAGGGTGGCGTTCATGGCGCAGCTGTTGGAGAAGGTGCGCTTCCAGGAGACGTGGCTGCCCTCCCAGACGCCGTCGACGGTCACGGTGACGGGGTCGTAGTGCATCGGACACGCGCGGTCCGGGTTCGGGGTGGACAGCAGGCGGTCGAGGTTGCCGTCGGTGGACTTCAGGGCCGCGCACGCCGCCTTGGGGTCGGGGTGCGTGCCCTGGGCGCTCGGCGCGCAGCTGAGGGTGGAGGCGCGCAGGAACGTGGCGGTGGCGGCGTCGTCCCCCTTGGCGACGGCGAAGACCATGGCGGACGGGGCGTACAGGCTTGCGGGCTTGGCCTCCGCCAGACCCGTGGCGCCCGCCACGCAGAGGAGGGCGGCGGCGGAGACGGCAGCGAAGCGGTAACGCACGACAGGACCAACTTTCGATTCAAAGGTTGAGCGCGATACTTTCTTGCGATATCGCGTTCCGGCGTGGCCGAGTCTGCCGGACCCGAAGGCCGGTCGCATATGCACGGCCGATTTACGGACACCGCGTTCGGATATCGGATACCGACCGGACGTTCGGGCAGCTCACACGGGGTGCGACCGCTGCGTAGCCGGCCGTCGACGCGCGGTGACGGAGGGTCGAACGGGCCGAGTTGGGGCTCCTGACCTGCTGTTGGCTGCTCGCGGTTCACCGAACGGCCATCCAGCTTGACCGGATCAGTACGGTTCGAGGCGCCGGAAACCTCCTAAAAGGGGCGGCCCCGGGCCCCCGGCGACGGGCTGCGGGTGCGGACCGGGCTCCGATGGGGGAAGCTGGGCGGTGGCCGTGGCACAGCCGTCGCCGCGGCGGGACGCAAGGGCTAAGGAGGGGTCTCGTGGACACAGCGGGCACCCGACGACGCACCGGCAGGATCGCCGCCCGGGCTCGGACCGCGGCACTCCTCTGCGCGGCAACCGCATTCGCCGTCGCATCCGTACCGGCGGCCCACGCTGCCGGCCCGGGACCCGGCTCCGCCCCTGCTCCCGCGCAGGCGCCGGTCGTGGTCGTCGACTGCTTCGAGGAGCCGCAGGTGCGCCCGGAGGAGTACCTGCTGGCCTGCGGCGACGGCAACAACCGTCTCGTGGGGCTGCGTTGGCACACGTGGGGCCGGGACACCGCGACGGCCACCGGCACCGACATGGTCAACGACTGTCGACCGTACTGCGCGGCGGGCCGCTTCCGCTCCTACCCGGTGCAGGTGACCCTGAGCCACCCGCAGCCGTGGACCGACCAGCCCGGCACGCACCGCTTCACGAAGATGCGCCTGGTCTACCCCGAGGCCGCCCCCGAGCCGGTCCCGCACGACGTCAGCTACAAGCTCGTCTACTGACCCCTGCGGGTCAGGTGCGCTGCCAGACCTTGGCGTGGCCCTCGGCGTAGGTGTGGCCGTCCGGGATGTCGTCGACCCTCAGGACCAGGAGCTGGTCACTGTCGACGCGGACGCAGATCAGGTCGCCGTCGCCCCAGTCGGCGTTCTCGACGGACGTGCCGTAGTCGGAGTCCCGGTCCTCGTCCAGGCAGTCCCCGGGCGTGGGGTCGTCCGAGGAGTCGAGGACCAGGAGTTCGCCGGCGGACAGGACCCACGCGGTGGACAGGTTGAGGTCGTACGAGTCGCCCTTGCGCGCTTTGGAGGGGGCGGTGGCATCGATGCCGTAGCCGGTGGGCAGGTGGACGTCCGCCTCGGTTTCGACGGTCCAGTCGGCCAGGGGGTCGCTGTCGTCGCCGGTCCCGTCGTCCTCTTCGTCCGTGGAGTCCGCGGACGAAGAGGACGAACTCGAATCGTCGGACGGGTCGCTGTTCGCGTGGATCAGGAAGCCGCCGAGCACGGCCGCCGCGACCGCCGCGGCCACGGTCGCGAGGAGCAGCCCCCTCCGGCGCCGGCGCGGTCGGGTGGGCGGCGGTGGGGTGGCCGGGACGGTGGCGGTGTCGCGGTCCGCCGGCGGCGCGGTCAAAGGGGGCGCGGGGGCCGGGGGCGGGACGTCCCGCCGCGTCGGTTCCGGGCGTCCGGGCGGGGGCGCTGCGGCGTGCGGAGCGCGTGCCGGACCGTACACGCGCGGGTCCGGGGGCCGGGCCGGCGACGGGGACGGGGGCGAGGCCGGCGACGGGGGCGGGGGCGGCGGCGGGGGCGGGGCGGATTCGGTGGGCGGGGCGGCCGGCGGCAGGCGAGGGTCGGAGTCCGCGTCGAGGGCGGACGAGGCCCGGGCCAGCAGGCGGTGCGCCACCGCCGGGGGCAGCCATGCGGAGCCCTCCGGACCGCCGGCCGGCGCGATCGCGGCCAGGTCCGCCAGGATCAGCGCGGGCGTGGGCCGCTCGGCCGGGTCCTTGGCCAGGCAGCGCCGGATCAGGGCGAGCGGTACGGCGGCGATGCCGGCCAGTTCGGGCTCGGCGTGCACGACCCGGTACAGCAGGGCCGGGGTGGCGCCCGTACCGAAGGGGCTGGCGCCGGTCAGGGCGTACGCGAGCACCGCGCCGAAGGAGAACACGTCGGACGCCGTCCCCACCGGCGCGCCGCTCGCCTGTTCCGGGGACATGAAGCCGGGCGAGCCGACGGTCGTCCCGGTCCGGGTGAGGACGCTGGCCTCGGTGGCCCGCGAGATGCCGAAGTCGATCACGCGGGGGCCGTCGGGGCCGAGCAGGACGTTGGACGGTTTCAGGTCGCGGTGGACGAGCCCGGCCGCGTGGACGGCGGCCAGGGCCGCGGCCAGTCCGCGGGCGAGTGCGAGGGCTGCGGCCTCGGGGAACGGCCCGTGCGCGACCACCGCTTCGGCGAGTGACACGCCGGGGACGAACACCGTGCTCAGCCAGGGCGTCTCGGCGTCGACCCCGGCGTCCAGCACGGCTGCGGTGAACCTGCCGTCCACCGCTCGGGCGGCCGCCACCTCGCGGGCGAAGCGGCGTCGGAACTCCGGATCGCCCGCCAGTTCCGGATGCACGACCTTGACGGCCACACTGCGCCCGCCCGGGGTCCGGGCCAGGTAGACCCGGCCCATTCCGCCGCTGCCGAGCCGGGCCACCACGCGGTACGGGCCCACGCGTACCGGGTCACTGGGTAACAAGGCATCCATGCCGCCCCCGAATCGCCGCCCCTGTGGCCGAAATCGTATCGACGGGCCGGAGGGCCGCGCAGCGGTTTCGCCCGGCCCGACCGCCGCAGCAGCCTCCGTCACCCGGGCGGGCGGTCCCACTGGCAGCGCGGCGGCCGGGGCGGCTTGCTGGGGGGATGAGACAACACGTGCCGGGCACGTCCCGGGAGAGCGGTCTGAGCACACCGCGGGCGGCGGGGTTCGCCGGGGTGGCCTTCGCCGTGATGCTGGGAGCGGCGATCGTCCTCGTCCGGACGGCGCTGCCGTCGGGGGGCGGCGGGGAGGACCTCGTCCTCGACGAGGGCGAGCAGAGCGCGCTGAGCGCTGCGGTCCACATGGTCCCGTTCGCCGGCATCGCCTTCCTGTGGTTCATGGGGGCGCTGCGCGCGCACACGGGGGACGCCGAGGACCGGTTCCTCGCGACCGTGTTCCTGGGCAGCGGGCTGGTGTTCGTCGCCGCGCTCTTCGGCGCCACCGCGGCGGCGGGCACGGTGCTCGCCGAGGGCCAGCCGGAGTCCTTCGGCCGCCACTTCGCGTACACGCTGCTGACCACGTACGCCATGCGGATGGCCGCCGTCTTCGTCTTCGCGACCTCCGCCATCGGGCGCAGGCTCGGCGTCCTCCCGCGCCCGCTGAACGCGTTCGGGTACCTCGTCGGGCTGGCCCTGCTCGTGGTGGGCGCCTCGGCGCCCTGGTTGGAGCTGGTGTTCCCGGTCTGGGCCCTCGTCATCAGCCTGTACGTGCTGCTCGTCGCCCGGCGGGGGCCGCGGCGCGCACCTCACTCCAACGGCTCCGTCTGACGGGCCGTTCCCGGCCGCGCCCCCCACACTGGCCGGGAAGCCGAGGGGGCCACCGAAAGGACCGTACCTTGCTGAGGCTTGTCGTCGACCTGAACCGATGCCAGGGGTACGCGCAGTGCGCCTTCCTGGCACCCGACGTCTTCGCGATGCACGGGGACGAGGGACTCCTCTACGATCCGCAGGCGGAGGCCGCCCAGCGCGAGCGCGTGGCCCAGGCCGCCGCGGCCTGCCCCGTCCAGGCGATCCTCGTCGAGGATCTGGAGGCCTCCGATGCCTGAATCGGCGCTGGAGCAGCTCAAGAACAGCGGCCGGATCGTCGTCGTCGGGGCTTCGCTGGCGGGCCTGCGGGCCGCCGAGACCCTCCGCGAGAAGGGTTTCAAGGGCTCGCTGACCATGGTCGGTGACGAGCCGTACGAGCCGTACGACCGCCCGCCGCTGTCCAAACAGGTCCTCCTGGGCAAGTCCACCGCCGAGCGCACCGCGCTCCCCCGCCGCCGGGCCGTCGACGCCGAATGGCGCCTCGGTGTGGCGGCCAGCGGGCTGGACATGGCGGGGAAGCGGGTCAAGCTGGCCGACGGCGACGAGGTGCCGTACGACCGGCTCGTGATCGCCACCGGAGTGCGGGCCCGGCCCTGGCCGAACCCGACGGAGGCCGAACTCGACGGCGTGTTCGTCCTGCGCACCCGCGACGACGGGGCGGAGCTGGCCCGGCGGTTCGACGCGGAGCCGCGCCGGGTCCTGGTGATCGGTGCCGGGTTCACCGGGTCCGAGATCGCCTCGGCCTGCCGCGAGCGCGGGATCGAGGTCACCGTCGCCGAACGCGCTGCCGCCCCGCTGGTGGGTGCGCTCGGCGGGGTCATCGGCCAGGTGGCCATGGAACTGCAGCAGGAGCACGGGGTGGACCTGCGCACCGGGGTGATGGTGACCGGACTGGAGGGCGACTCCACCGGTCGGGTCCGTGCCGCGCACCTGTCCGACGGCGCCACGGTGGAGTGCGACGTGGTCGTCGTCTGCCTGGGCGCGCAGCGCAACACCGAGTGGCTGATGGGCTCCGGACTGGGCGCGGGTCCGCGCGGCATCGCCTGCGACGCGGGCTGCCGGGCCTTCGACATCATGGGCATCGTCACCGACGACATCTACGTGGCCGGGGACGTCGCCCGGTCCCCGCACCCGCTGTTCGGCTACCAGTTCCTGTCGCTGGAGCACTGGGGCAACGCCGTCTGCCAGGCGGAGACCGCGGCCCACAACATGATGAGCGAGAGCGCGGACCGGCGTCCGCACATCTGGGTCCCGGCTTTCTGGTCCTCGCAGTTCGGCGTGAACATCAAGTCCGTCGGCGTGCCGTCCATGGGCACCGAGATCATGATCACGCAGGGTTCGCGCGCCGAGCGCCGGTTCACCGGGGTGTACGGGTACCAGGGCCGGGTGATCGGTGCGGTCACCTTCGACAACGCGCGCTGGCTGGAGTTCTACGAGAAGCAGATCGAGCTGACCGCGCCGTTCCCGCCGCCGTTCCCGACCATGGACCGGCGCTCCGAGGGGAGCCGGCCGATGGACGCCGACTTCCCCGACCCGTCGGTTCCCACGCACGGACCGACCGTGACCCTCAGCGGGTATTCGCCGGCCGACCGGCGGATGACGTTCACCCCCGCCGGGCACTGACCGACCCGCGCGCCCTCCGGAGGAACCGTCATGAAACAAGGCATCCTGACCGACATCCTGGACTACGCCAACCGTTCCAACCCGTACCCGCTGTACGAGGAGCTGCGCAAGACGCCGGTCTTCTACGACGGCGAGGGGCCGTACGTGGTCAGCACGTACTACGAGATCCGCGGCCTGCTGCACGACCCGCGGCTCAGCTCCGACGCGCGCAACCGGACGTCGGGCGGCGCGGACCCGCTGGGCGAGGAGGACGAGGTCGGCGAGGGCGGGGCCCTGCCGCCGAGCTTCCTGAAGCTGGACCCGCCGGAACACGACCGGCTGCGCCGGCTGACCAACCGTCCGTTCGGACCGCCGCACGCGCCGCACCGGATCGAGAACATGCGCGGTGACCTGGACGCCACCGTCAAGGGGCTGATCGACGACATCGCGAACGGGACCTCCGGCAACGGCGGGGGAACCGAACGCATCGACCTCGTCGAACAGTTCTCCTACCCGTTCCCGGTGACCATGATCTGCCGGCTGCTCGGCGTGCCGCGCGAGGACGAGGCCCGGTTCCACGTGTGGGCCGACACCCTCGCGGCGAGCCTGGACCCGGATCCGGACGCGAACGCGGAGGAACGGGAGAAGGTCATCCACGACGCCCGGATGGAACTGGGCATGTACCTGGCCGGGCTGATCGAGGAGCGGCGCAAGCACCCGCAGGAGGACATGCTGTCCGAGCTGGCCACCGGCCACGGCGACCTGGCCATGTCCACCATGGAGCTGCTCAGCACGGCCGCGCTGCTGCTGATCGCCGGCCACGAGACCACCGTCAACCTGATCACCAACGGGATGCTGACGCTGCTGCGCAACCCGGACATGCTGCGGCGGCTGCGTGCCGAACCCGGGCTGGCGGTGCCGATGGTGGAGGAGCTGCTGCGGTTCGAGCCGCCGGTCCAGATGCTGCCGCAACGCACCCCGCTCGTCGACATCGAGGTGCGCGGGGTGACCATCCCCAAGGGGTCGCCGGTGTGGCTGATGCTGGCCGCCGGCAACCGGGACCCCCAGCGGTTCGAGGACCCGGACCGTTTCGACCCGGACCGCAGGGACGTCCAGCACCTCGGGCTGGGCAGCGGCATCCACAGCTGTTTCGGGGCCCCGATGGCCCGACTGGAGGCGCAGAAGGCGCTGAGCGAGCTGGCCCGGCGGCTGGAGAACCCGCGGCTGCTGGAGGACCCGCCGCCGTACCGGCAGAACGCGGTGCTGCGCGGGCCCCGCCACCTGTGGGTCGCCTGCGACGCGATCCGGCCCTGAGGGACGCGGCGGGGAGCGGTCGGCCGGATCGACCGGGCGGGTCAGGAGGACGTGGGGGTGAGGCCGGTCGGGACCTGCCATGCGTAGCGGCGGCCCTTGTTCGTCAGGCGGAGCCCCTGCTTGAAGACGGCCAGCCCCAGTTCGTCGGAGGCCTTGGCGGCCAGCGGCACCATGTCCCCGGACTTGCCGTAGCCGAAGCCCAGCGGCGACTGCGCGTCCAGCGCGAGCTTGCTGAAGTCCGCGGGAGGCACGGACACGACGTCGGCGGCCTGGTCGCCGGCCAGGTGCCGGATCAGGGTCGGACCGACCCCGGCGAACACCGGCCCCGGCAGGCACTCCTTGACGAAGTCCAGGACGCCCTTGGTCAGGGCCGTACCCGCCTGCGAGGGGCGCTGTTGCCGGCGCACGACGGCGTCCAGCAGAGCGGATCCGTCCTCGAAGCGGACCGGGTTGAGCCGCTCGTCGACGCCGAGGAAGTGTCCGATGACCCGCCAGATGTGGAAGTAGGCGTCCCGGTCCTTGACCGGGAGGTCCACTCCGAGCCGGGACAGCCCCTTCGGGATGATCACCGAGAAGCTCATGAGCGTGCCGGCCAGGTCCTCCTGGTTGACCGGCAGGCCCCAGGCGGTGTCCCAGTCCTCCAGCCGGGAGACGTGGTAGCGCATGGTGGCGTGCAGCAGCCGGATCTTCTGCGCCGAGCGCAGTCCGTGCCCGTGCGGGCCGAGGCCTCCGGCGTCGAGCACGTCGACCACGAACTGGGCGGTCTCCATCAGCCTGCGGAACACGCCCGCGGTGAGCCGGGTGGAGCGGTCGAGGACCTGCGCCCCGTACGCCCAGCCGTAGCAGACGGGGAGCGAGGCGCACAGCAGGGTGCTGCAGATGTGGCCCTGGTAGCGGCCGAGCAGGTCGTGGCCGCGGTCGATGAGCGCGGGGTCGGCCCAGGCGGGCAGGACGGCGCTCTCCTCGAAGAACTGCTCCAGCTTCGGCGGGAGGCCGGACGGGACGGTGTCGGAATTCCTGCCCAGGCCGAGGAGGGCGGTACGGACCTCGTCCTCCCGGCCGAGGGCGTAGATCTCCTCGATCGCGGCGTCCGCGAGCGGATCGCCCGCCTTCCGCATCGGGGTGAGCAGTTCGTCGGTCCACTGGCCGGTCGGCATGCACGTCTCCCAGGACTTGGCTCGGCTGGCGCGACGGCCTCCCGCACCGGGCCGGCAAGGTGCCGCCCGATACGGGAACCGCCCGCTGACGTGCATGGTTGTAGCCCGGGGCAGGAGCGCCGGGACACGGCCCCGCGGGTGCGGTCCGTCGTCCGGCCCAAGCCGAATCGATCCACCGGTGGCCCGTACGGGTGACCGGCTCAGCCCTGCCGGCCGCCGGTGTGTTCGAGGATCAGCCCGGCGAGCTGCGGTACCACCGACTCCGGCAGGGCGTGGCCCAGCCCGGGGACGGTGGCCACGCGGGCGCGGCCGAGCAGGCCGGCCAGGTGCCGTGCGTGGGCGGTCCCGGCAATGGGGTCGCGGGGCCCGTCGACGACCAGGGACGGCACGGTGACGCCCGCGAGCTCCGACGCCCGGTCGAGGCCTTCCGTACCGGCCCGGGCATGGGCGACCGGTGAGTCGTGGCGCCCGGAGTGCTCGATGATCCGCTCCTCCGACCTGCGGAACTCCTCGGGGTCGAAGGGGATCTCCCCGCCGCCCAGCACCCGCCAGTGCTCCACCCGCCAGTCGAGCTCGGCCTCGCGGTCGCGCGGGTCCGCCATGGTGTTCCACAGGGCCGCGAGTTCGGGGTCGGGCTCGACCCCGGCCGGGCCGCCGTCCAGGGGCATGGTCCCGATGAAGGTGGCGGTGCGGATCCGGTCCGGGTGGTCGAGCAGCAGCAGCTGGGTGAGCAGGCCGCCCATGGACATGCCGACCACGTGCGCCGCGTCGACGCCGAGGGCGTCCAGAACGGCGATCGCGTCGTCGGCCAGGTCGGTGATCCGGTACGGGCGCTCGTCGAAGCACCAGGTGGAGGCTCCGGTGTCGCGGTGGTCGTAGCGGATGACGCGGTGCCGGCGGGCGAGAGCCGCCACGAGGGAGTCCGGCCAGGCCAGGCCGGAGGCGTTCGCTCCCATGACGAGCAGCAGGGGTGGGGCGGCGGGATCGCCGGACTCCTCGGCCCAGAGGGTGGTCCCGGGGGCAACTGTGATCTTGTGCTCCATCGCGCAACCATCGCCGACACGGCGGGTGTTGTCCATCGCGAAACCCGGACCCCGGCGCGTTCCGGCCCGGGCGAGCACGGTGAGCGGCTCCGGCGCATTGTCCGGCGCGGCACATCGGCGGCCGACCGTTTCGACACCCCGGCGGCACCCCGGGCCGGGCACCTCCCGGATGATCGTCTCCTGGCACCGGCACCACGGGCACCGGCGGGGACACCGCACCGGGCCCGGGCAGGTGCGTCCGTCGTCCGTCGAGAACCGGGAGTGTGAAGCCATGTCGGCCGGAATCAAGGTCCGTGCGGTCCGCGCGGAGGACTTCGCGCAGTGGCGCGCCCTCTACCGCGGGTACGCCGACTTCTACCGCGTCGAGCAGACCGAGGAGATGGCCGGGCGGGTGTGGTCGTGGCTGAACGACCCCGGCCACGAGGTGCAGGCCCTCGTCGCCGAGGACGCCGGGGGCCGGCTTGTCGGCCTCGCGCACTACCGCCCGTTCGCCCGCCCCCTGTCGGCCACGGTCGGCTGCTTCCTCGACGACCTCTTCGTCGACCCGGCCGGGCGCGGCTCGGGCGCGGCGGACCTGCTGCTCGCCCGGCTGCGCGAGATCGCGGCCGAACGCGGCTGGAGCGTGGTCCGCTGGATCACCGCCGACGACAACTACCGGGCGCGCGGCAAGTACGACCAGGTGGCCACGCGCACGCCGTGGATCACGTACGACATGACCCCCGGCATCTGACGGCAGCCTCCGTACGCGGCTGACGACGGCCGCGATCACTCCCGCCCGACCCGGCGGCTGCGGGGAATCCCGGGCGGAGGCGTCCCCGCCCCACCTCCGGAAGCAGCACCGATGCGGTGCTTCGCACGCCCGGGCCGGCACGGGAAGGCCGCCCCGTTCCCCCTCCGCCGACCTGTCCACCCCCGGGGTGGTCCTCAGGACGCCGCACGTCGGGGACAGCTCGCCGGAGCCCTGCTCCGTCGGCGGCCCTCCGGCATGGCACGGGTCGCGCTGTTCCTGCGGGCGCGCAGACAGCGGGCTGCTGGACCGGTAGCGGCTGCGTTCGGGCCATCGGCCCGCTGGCCGTCGTCCCCGCGGGCTCCCAGCGGCTGCTCTGCGTCGCCGGGCCGCTGCTGACCACCGCGCCCGCCGCGGCGCCCGGGCTGGCGAGCCCGCCCGGCGGCCTCGTCGGCCTCGGCTCCCCCTTGCGCCGGCCTGCGCCTGCGCCCGTCCCGCGCGGGGCGGGCCGGCACCGCTGCCGACCGGGGACCTGGTCGGCTGTGCCTGGCGCTCAGCCGTACCGGGGCGGCGGTCGGCTCGAAGAACGTGTGGGCCGTCCCTGCGGCGGGAGCCTTGCCCGGCCCGCCCTGTCGGGGCGGGTCCCCGCCGCCTTCTCGGCGGCCTGGGGTTCGGTCGGGGTGCCCGGCACGGGGCGCCTCTGGCGACGCCACGGCTCTCCGTGGGCGCGGTCGGCGCGGGGTGGATCCCGTTGGACTGGGCCGGCGATCCTCCCCGGGTGTTGTCGCCGTGGTCGCGGTCGGCGTGCTTGGGCTGTCCTCACGCCGGCCCGTCCCTGGGCCGGCCCGTCCCTGGGCCGGCGCAGGCCTACCGCGCCGACGAGGTCGACGCGTGGCTCGTCCGGGCTTCGCCGGGAGCCCGGCCCGGATCCGTGGCGCCCGCCGCCGGGGGCGCCGCCACCCTGCTGCGCCTGGCCCTGAGGGGCGGGGCAGGGGCCGGCGCGGCCCGGCGCACCGCGCTGGGCCCGCCCGGCTGCCGGCCGGCCAGGCCCGCGGCCGGCGCGGCCACCGCGCGCCCGGGCGGGGCGCCGGGCCGGGCCGGGGCCGGGCTGTGAATCCGCACACCCTCCCTTGACCTGGGAAAGAAGGCTTACCTAAGTTCCTGAGGTATGGCCCCCCACGACTCGCCCCACGACCCCGCCGGCATACCTGACGGCGCGGGGACGACCGGCTTCGACATCGACCTCGCCGCGCACGAGATGCTGCGGCGCGCCCAGATCCTCGACGCGCTCGGGCCCGACTGGGACCCCGTCGAGGTCATGCGCGGCGAGGAGGAGGCGTACGACCTGCTGTACTCCGGCCTCGACGCCGAGCAGCAGCGGGTGTACGACGACCTCGTCGCCGCCGGGGTGCTCCCCCGGCGCGAAGGCGGCGGCAGTGCTGCCGCTTGACCCGCAGGCCGACCCCGGCCGGCGGGCCTGGGTGGCCTGCCCGAACTGCGACGACGCCCGCGGCTGCGAGCCGTGCGAGACCCGGCGGACGTGCTCGCGGCACTGGCGGTACCTGCTGACGAACACCGGCAGCCTGCTGCACCTGCAGTGCCCCGGATGCACCCACGTCTGGGTGCACGAGAGCGGCTTCGGCGCCACCCGGTCCGTGTTCAACCGGCTCACCGGCTGACCGTCGGCCGACCGTCAGTGGGGGATCCCGTCGATCAGCTCGCGCGCGCCCTGGCGGAGCAGCGCGACGGCGACGGACGTGCCGAGTGTGGCCGGATCGAGCGGTCCGGCCCCTTCGTGCGCCCGTAGGACCCGCTTGCCGTCCGGGGTGAACACCTTCGCGTACAGCGCGAGCTCGCCGTCGCGCTCGGTGGACGCGTATCCGGCGATCGGCGCGTTGCAGTGGCCCTGGAGCACGTGCAGCAGCATGCGCTCGGCCGTGGCCTCGCGGTGCGTGGCCGGGTCGCCGAGGCCGCTCACCGCCTCGATGAGCGCGGTGTCGTCCTCCCGGCACTGGAGGGCGAGGATGCCGGCGCCGATCGGCGGGCACATCCGCTGCGGTGACAGGACCTCGCTGATCGCGTCCGCGCGGCCGATCCGCTCCAGTCCCGAGACGGCGAGGAGGAGGGCGTCGGCCTCGCCCGCCGCGAGCTTGTCGAGCCGGCGGTTGGCGTTGCCGCGGATCGGTACGCAGGTCAGGTGCGGGTGGCCCGCGGCCAGTTGGGCGGTGCGGCGGACGGAGGACGTGCCGATGCGCGCGCCGTCCGGCAGCTCGTCGAGGGTGAGCCCGGCGGGATGCACGAGCGCGTCGCGGATGTCGTCGCGCTTCAGGAACGCGGCGAACGCGGTACCCGCGGGCAGGGGGCGGTCCGCGGGGATGTCCTTCACGCAGTGGACGGCGAGATCGGCTTCCCCGGCCAGCAGCGCGGCGTCCACCTCCTTCGTGAAGGCGCCCTTGCCGTCCACGGCGGCGAGGCTCCCCATCCACTTGTCCCCGGTCGTCCGGACGGCGACGACCTCGGTGGCGGTGTTCGGGTGGAGCACGGCGAGTTCCCGGCGGACGCGCTCCACCTGGGCGAGGGCCATGGGCGAGTCGCGGGAGACGATGCGGATCAGCTCAGGGGCGGCGGACATGGCGGCCACCCTAGCCCGTCGGGAGGGGCCGGCTCCGCCGATCGGGCGTCAACCTCCGTACGGAACCGGGAAATTGCCTGGCGGGGTGGGGACGGGGCCCGTTAGGCTCACCGCGATGACCACACACTCTGCTGACAGATCGGGGGTCCCGTCCACGCAAGGTGAGTGCTGATGCCCACTCACACCGTGCACGGGGACTCCCGTACTTCCTTCTGGCTGCGCGTGCGCGAGTACGCCGTGCCGCCGTCCATGATCGAGACCGCGACCACCCGCCGCCTTGCCGGGGACTGGGCCGGGGCCTGCGCCGCCGCCGGTGTCGACGTCGATCTCCAGCTGCAGGCCGTGGCGCGTGCCCGGGGGCGGGAGCTCGCCTCCCGGATCCGGGCCGACCTGCGCCGGCTGGCCCCCGACCTGCTGCGCTGGCACCTGCCGCGGATCGCCCCCGACGGGCTGCTGCGTCCGGGGCTGACCCTGCCCCTGGCCCGGTACGCGACCGACGGGCAGACCGGCGAACGGCCCGTGCACCTCGTGGTGCGGACCGCGCCCGCCTGGGCGGACGCCGGACAGCGGATCAGCCTCGCCCTGTGGGACGCGGACGGCTCCGGAGCCGCCTTCGGGCCCGCAGCCGGCGCCGGCGGGCATCCGCATCCCCGGCCCAGCCGGCGGTTCCGGCTCGACCTGCACCGGCACCTGTGGGACGCGCAGCACGCCGGTGAGCTGCGGGTCCGCTCCGGAGCCGACCGGCCACCGCCCGGCGCCGGAGCCGCGGCCGATGCGGCGACGGCCCCCGTCCCACCGGGGACCGGGCCGGAGGACCTGCGGTGCGCCGTCGACCGGTGGGCCGCCGAGGCCCGGATCCTGCTCCGCGCCGAACGGCGGACCGGCGGCGCCGTCGCCGTACGGCTCGGGGGCCGGAAACGGCTGGTCCTGGACGTGGATCCGGATCCCGGGCAGGCCGCGCTGCGCGTGTCCGCGGCGGTGCCGGAGCGCGGCGCGCCCGCGCTGCCGGTCCTGCCCGACGCGGCGACCTGGACGCTGCCCGACCTGGACCTGCTCCGGGCCGGGGCCATCGACGCCGGACGGCTGCACCCGCTCGTCGCCCCGGCGCTCGTACCGGCCGGTGCACCTCCGCCCGCCCGGCCCTCTCCGGCGGCGGACGGCCGGGCAGGACAGCCGCGCCTCGTGGACTGCCGCGGAGCCCGGCACCGGATCGCCCTGGTCGACGGGGTCCTGGCCCCGCTCGACCACGACCCGGCCCAGATCCGGCGCGAGGAGCTGCTCGTCGCGCTGGGCGGCCCGCCGCTGCCCTGCCTCCAGGCCATCGACGAGGCGCACCGCCGCCCGGACTGCCTCACCGGTGTCCGCGAACGCCTGGACCACGGCGACACCGCCGGCGCGCTCGCCGTCGTCGAAGCCCTGCTGGGTCCCGACGCCGTCCTGCGCAGCGGGCCGCTGCGCGACGCCCTCGAAGCCGCCGCACTGCAGCGCATCACGTACGGGCTGTTCCGGGCCGGCCTCGTCGGACCCGCACCCGGGCGTCCGCAGCCGGCGCGCCCCCGAAGCCGCAGCGGCAGCCGCGGCCGGAGCCGCCCCCGGCACGCCTCCTTCTCCTGACCGCCGCCCGACTCGTACCGCACTCCTCCCGCACTCCTCCCGCGCTCCTCCTGCGCTCCTTCTGACCCGAGCCCTCCCGCACCGCTGCGCTCCTCCGGAACCCGGACGCCCGCCCGCGTACGCGTACTCGAACCACAGGTGACCCCGACATGACCTCGCACTCCTCCTCCGCCGTGCCCGCAGCCCCCTCCGGCACCGATCGCCCCTCCCGGCTCGACGTCGCCGCCGAGCTGCTCGCCCTGCTGCGCGACACCACCACCGAGCCCCGGCCCGACCCCCAACTGGAGGCCCTCACCCTGGCCGTGACCGCCGACCTGCCGGTCCTGCTGTGGGGTGAGCCCGGCATCGGCAAGACCGCGGCCCTCACCCAGCTCGCCGAATCCCTGGACCTGCCGCTGACCACGGTGATCGCCAGCGTGCACGAGCCCTCCGACTTCTCCGGGCTGCCCGTCATCGGCGACGACCCCGCCCGCGACGGCGTCCCCATGGCGCCGCCGGACTGGGCGGTCCGGCTCGTCCGCGCCGGCCGGGGACTGCTGTTCCTGGACGAGCTCTCCACCGCACCGCCGGCCGTCCAGGCCGCCCTGCTCCGCCTCGTGCTCGAACGGCGGGTCGGCGCCCTCCGGCTGCCGCCCGGGGTCCGCATCGTGGCCGCCGCGAACCCGCGGGCCTCGGCCGCCGACGGCTGGGAGCTGAGCCCGCCGCTCGCCAACCGGTTCGTGCACCTCCAGTGGGCCCACGACCACGACGTCGTCGTACGCGGCCTCGGCGGGACCTGGCCCCGCGCCACCCTGCCCCGGCTCGACCCGCAGAAGCTGCCGGACGCCGTGGACGTCGCCCGGCGCGCCGTGTGCGGGCTCCTCGCCGCCCGCCCCGCGCTCGTCCACCGGCTGCCGGGCAACGAGACCCGCCGCGGCAGCGCCTGGCCGTCGCCCCGCAGCTGGGAGATGAGCCTGCACCTGATCGCGTTCGCGACCGCGGCCGGCTCCTCCCGGGAGGTGCTCTCCCTGCTCGTCAGGGGCGCCGTCGGGGACGGCCCGGGGCTGGAGCTGCTGGCGGTCATGGACCGGATGGACCTCCCCGACCCCGAGGCGCTGCTCGCCGACCCGGCGGGGGCCGTCCTTCCCGACCGGGGGGACCTGCGGCAGGCAGCGCTCGACGGGGTGGTGGAGGCGGTCCGCAAACGCCCCGAGAAGGCCCGCTGGGACGCGGCCTGGGCCCTGCTCGTCCGGGCGATGGAGACCGGGGCCCCGGACCTGGTCGTCGTCCCCGCGACCGGCCTCGCCTCCCTGCGCCGCACCGACTGGGACGTCCCGGAGGAGATCGAGCGGCTCGCCGGGGCGGTGTCCCTGTCCCGCCGTGCCGACCGCGCGGCGGCCCGGGTCGCCGCGGGCTCCGGCGCGGGGGCGGGGGCGGCCCGATGACCGTGACACGAGGGGCTCCAGGTGCACCGGGTGCACCGGGCGGGGGCGACTCACCCGGCGGACTCGACCGCGACAAGCTGTTCGCGGCCCGGCTGCAGGCCGCCCGGGCCCGGCCCTACCTGGCGACGGCCCTGTTCGCCCTGCACACCGTGGAGTCCCGGCGGGTGCCGACGATGGCCGTCGACCGGCACTGGCGCTGCTACGTCTCGCCGGCGTTCGTGGACCGTACGCCGGTGGAGGAGCTGGCCGGCGTCTGGGTGCACGAGGTGTCCCACCTGCTGCGCGACCACCACGGACGCAGCGACCGGGTCGCCCGCGAGCGCGGGCTGACCGGACCGGGCGAACGGCTGCGGATGAACATCGCCGCGGACTGCGAGATCAACGACGACGTGTTCGGCGACGGGCTGGCCCGGCCGGCGGGCGCCGTGGACCCGGAGTTCCTCGGCCTGGACGACGGCCACCTCATGGAGGACTACCTGCGCTGGTTCCAGCTGGGCCGGCTGACCCAGGACCTGGCCTGGCTGGACTGCGGCAGCGGCGCCGACGGCCTGGAACGCGAGTGGGACCTGGGCCCGGACGGCGCGCACGGCCTCGACCGGCACGAACAGGACGCGGTGCGCTTCCGGGTCGCCCAGGGCATCAAGGGCCGCCCCGGCAACGCCCCGGAGGGATGGCGGCGCTGGGCGGAGGAGGCGTTCCACCCGCCGCAGCAGTGGCGGGAGTTGCTGGGCGCGGCGGTCCGTTCGGCAGCCTCCGCCGCCGGCGCCGGCGACGACTACACGTACGGCCGGCCGGCGCGCCGCTCGGCCGCCCTGCCCGGCGCCGTCCTGCCGAGCCTGCGGCGCAGACCGCCCCGGGTCAGCGTGGTCATCGACACCTCCGGGTCGGTCAGCGACGCCGAACTGGGCAGTGCGCTCCTCGAGGTCGCCGCGATCTCCCGCGCTGTCGGGGGCCGCCGCGACCTGGTCACCGTCGTGCCCTGCGATGCGGCCGCCCGGATCGCGCACCCGCTGTGCCGGGCCGAGGGGATCCCGCTCGTGGGCGGCGGGGGCACCGACCTGCGGACGGGCTTCGCCCGGGCGCTGCGGACCCGGCCCCGACCGGACGTGGTCGTGGTCCTGACGGACGGGCAGACCCCCTGGCCGGACAGCCGGCCGCCGTGCCGGACGGTAGTGGGCCTGTTCCCGCGCGGTTCGGGGGCGTGGAGCGAGGACGACCCTGACTACGTGCCGGACGCGCCGCCCGACTGGGCGCAGGTGGTGGAGATCGGCTAGGCCAGCGGCCGTGCGGCGCACGTCGCGGATCACTCCTGCGGGTGGTGGAGCGGAACTTCTGGCCGTTGCCGCTGTTCCACTCCACGTACGAGCAACACCCTCCCCCTACGACGAACAGGGAACACCATGTTCAAGAAGGCCGCGAACACGGTCGCCGTCGCCGCTACGATCCTCGGCGCCGGCGCCGCCCTGGCCTCCCCTGCCATGGCCATCGGCAACGACAACGGCATCAACACCGTCAACGGCAACGACTCGGCCCAGATCTACGGCAACCAGAAGACCGAGGGTGCCATGAGCCCGCAGGCCTCCCTCATCCAGGGCTCCGCGAACAAGCCGTGCATCGCCCTGCCGGTGAAGGTGAACGCCCAGTCGCTGCTCGCGGTCCTCGCCAACGTCGGCGTCCAGGACATCAACGTCGCGTCCAACCCGATGAACCAGCAGTGCACCGAGAACTCCACCCAGGCCAAGGGCGACGAGACCCTCTCGCACATCCTGGACAACATCCCGGTCCTCTCCGGCAACCTCTCCGCCGGTAGCTGACCCCCGACGCAACGCCTGACTCCACGGGCGCCCCCGCCACCGCCGGCGGGGGCGCCCCTGGCCGTGGTCCGGGCGGCCCTCAGGTCGCCCGCCGGGGTGGGGGGACCGACCATGGAGGGGCAATGCAGTCCGGGGGCCCTCGACGGGAGAGACCAGTGACGGACACGGACGTGCTGGTCGTGGGCGCCGGGCCGGTCGGCCTGACAGCGGCCGCGGAGCTGCGCCGGCTGGGCGCGGGCTGCCGGATCGTCGACCGGCTGCCGCAGCGGCTGCCGTACGCCAAGGCAGTCGGGATCCAGCCGCGGACCCTGGAGGTCTGGGACCGGATGGGCCTGGTCCGCGCCGCCCTGGAGGCCGCCGTGCCGCTGCGGGGGCAGCTGGTCTACGCGGACGGCGTCGAGCAGGGGCGCTTCGAGCTCCGGCTCCCTCCGGACGTGCCGTACGGGTTCGCCGCGCTCCCCCAGTACGAGACCGAGCGCCTCCTGGAGGACCACCTGGCCCGCTTCGGGACGGGCATCGAACGCGGCGTCGAGCTGGTGTCGTTCACGCAGGACGCGGACGGGGTCCTGAGCCGGATCCGCACGGCGGCAGGCGGCGAACAGGAGGTCCGGTCGCGCTACCTCGTCGGCTGCGACGGCGCGCACAGCACGGTCCGCAAGACGCTCGGACTCCGCTTCGAAGGGGGCGCGTTCCCGGAGGAGTACATGCTCGGGGACGTGGAGGTGGACTGGGGCCTGCCCGCGGGCTACGGCGTACGGGCCATGCACCACGCCGCGGACGGGACCGTCGACGACCTCCTGGTCTGCATCCCGCTGCCCGGGAACCGCCGCTACCGCATGTCGATGCGGGTCCCGCCCGAGCTGTCCGCCGCCGACGGGACCGGCGGCGCGAGTGGCGGCGTGGGCGGCGGTGCGGGGGGAGGGCAGGCCGCGGGGGACGGTGTCGCCCACGGCCTGGAGGGCGGGCGGCAGCCCGGGATCGAGCACATCCAGGCGGTCCTCGACCGGCTCGCCCCCGAGCCGACCACGGCGTCGGCCCTGCGCTGGTCGTCGGTCTTCCGCATCAGCCACCGCCTGGTGGACAGGTACGCCGACGGTCGGGTGTTCGTCGCCGGCGACGCCGCCCACATCCACCCGCCGACGGGCGCCCAGGGGATGAACACCGGTGTCCAGGACGCCCACAACCTGGCCTGGAAGCTGGCCCTCGCGCTGCGGGGCGGTGCCCACCCCGGGCTGCTGGACAGCTACCACGCCGAGCGGCGCCCGGTCGGCGAGGAGGTCGTCGGCCGTACCGTCCGGCACTCCTCCGAGGGTGTCCAGGCCGACCCGGAGGACCCCGCCACCCTCATGCTCCGCGAGGCGCAGCTGCTGGTCGCGTACCCCGACAGTCCCGTCGTGGGACCGGGCTCCGCGGCGGGCGGCGGCCCGCGCCCGGGCGAACGGGCCCCGGACTGCGGCGGGCTGGTGAGCGGCGTCGCCACCGTTCCGCTGCGGCTGTACGACGTGCTGCGCGACCGGGGGCACGTGCTGGTCCTGTACGCCGACTCGGCCCGGGAGTTGGGCGGGTGCGCCGCACTCGCCGCCGCGGCCCGGCGGTCGGCCGGCGGGGAGGGCGCGGACGCGCCCGCCGCCTTCGTCGTCCTCGCCCCGCCCGGAGCCGACGCACCCGGAGCCGACGCCGCCGGCGCCGTGGACGGCGTGCCGCTGCCGGTCTACCTCGACGGCCGCGGCGAGTTCCGCCGGATCTACGGGACCGCCGGCCCGGCGGCCTTCCTCGTACGCCCGGACGGCTACCTGGGTACGTGCGTCGCCCCGGCCACCGCGCCGGAGGCGGCCGCGGAGCTCGACGCCCATCTGGCGCGCGTCTACCGCCCGTGACCCGCCGCCGACCAGGCTCCCGCTGCCCTGGCCCTCGCCCCGACCCCGCTGGCCGAGACGGACGTGACGGTGTTCGACAGCGTGTTGGCGGTCAACACCCGCTCGGTCTTCCTGAGCACCCGGTACGCGGCCCGGCGGATGCGCGACGGCGGCAGGATCGTGAACGTCTCCTCCCCGACACCGTGCGGCCCGCCCCCGGCATCGGGCCGTACGCCGCCGGCAAGGGCGCCGTCGAGCAACTGACGGCCGTGGCGGCCCGGGAGCTCGGGCCGCGCGGCACCACCGTCAACGCCGTCTCCCCTGGTGCCACCGACCCGTCGCCGGGACGACCCCGCTCGGCCGGCTGGGGCAGCCGGCCGACGTGGCCGACGTCATCGCGTTCCTCGTCGGCCCGGACGGCCGCTGGACCACCGGCCAGAACCGGCGGGCAACGGGCGGCCACAGCACTAGACCGCCGCGTTGGCCATCGGGTCGGCGAGGACCTCCCGGACCACGCGGCGGGCGGTGGCCGTCATGACGGGGTTCGTGTCCCGGTAGTAGTCCAGTTCCATGAGGGCCACCGAGAGGGCCCAGCCACGGCCGCGTGCCCAGGCGGCCTCGTCGACGTCCGCGGCGGCCCGGAAGGCGTCCCGAGCCCCGGCGGGGAGGACGTACCACGCCGGGAGCAGGTCGACGGCGGGGTCGCCGAGGCCCGCACAGCCGAAGTCGATGACGGCGCCGAGCCGGTCCCCGGCCAGCAGCAGGTTCCCCGGCTGCAGGTCCGCGTGGATCCAGACGGGCGGGTGGGGCCACTGCGGCGCCCGCAGCGCGGCCTCCCAGGCGGCGGCCACCGCGGCGGGGTCGGCGTCGACGTCGGCAGGGGTCCGCAGGCCCGCGATCGCGGCGCGGACGGCGGCGTCCCGCGCGGCCAGGGTTTCACTGCGGTACGAGGCGGGCCCGCCCGCGGGGTCGATCAGGCGCAGCGCGGCGACGAACCCGCCCAGGTCCCGGGCGAGCGGGCCGGGTGCGGCAGTACGGCCGGCGGCGGGGACCTGGCCGTCGAGCCAGCGGTACACGGCCCACGGGAAGGGGTAGCCCTCGCCCGGAACGCCCCGGCCCAGCGGCACCGGGACGGGGACCGGCAGCGCCGCGGCGAGCCGGGGCAGCCAGGTGCACTCCCGCTCGATGTCCTCGGCGGCGCCCGCGGTACGGGGCAGGCGCACGACCATCCGCTCGCCGAGCCGGTACATCGCGTGCGTCGTGCCGTGCCGGTCGACCGGTTCGACGGGCAGGCCCGCCCACTGCGGGAACTGTGCGGCGATCAGGCGACGGACGAGCGGGCCGTCGGTGTCCGGCTCGTCGGCGTGCATCTTGGCGATGGGCACGGGTCCCTTTCCGGTGGTGGGGCGTTGCGGGTACCGGCCCATCCGAACGCGTCACCGCCCTGCCCGTCAACGCGGTTTCCGCCCGTCCACACCCGTCGACGCCATTGCCGCCGGGCCGCAGTCGGCGGCCCGTCAGTCCGCGTCCTTGTCGTCGGAGTCCCAGACGAGGTGTGCGGCACGCACCACCCGGGTGTGCTGGCCGCCCATCCGGCCGGTGCAGCGCACCAGGTAGGAGCCGTCGGACTGGCGGTAGACGAGCCGGCGGCGCTCCTGGAGGAAGGTGCCCACGACCATGGTGCGTGCGGCCTGCTCCAGGGCCTGTTCGGCTTCCTCGCGGGTGCCTTCGAACGCGTTGAGGGTCTCCAACTGCCCGCCGTTGTCCGCGTGGTTCTCCGAGAGCTTCTCCGCGGTGATGATCCAGCGGTGGCGCTGCGTGCGGTCGTCCATGTGGTCCCCCGGCCCTGCCGTTGCCGGCGCCGGCCGCTGCCGGTGCCGTTGACGCGCAGCGTACCCGGTTGCCCTCCGGTCACCGGCTGCCGGATTCCGCGGGCGGGGCGGCGGTGTGGTCCGCCCCCCGCGCCCCGGACGGTGAGCTCCACGGCGGTGCCGCCGGCGCGGACGCGGGCGACGAGGCCGGTGAGGCGCGCCGGTCCGGGCATCGGGCGGGCGGGCGCGGCTGACCCCCGGTCCTCGCGCAGCAGGGCGAGCATGCGGCGCATCTCCTCCAGGGGCCACTTCCCGGGTCAGTTCGGTGGTCCTGCGGGAGAGGGGGCCGAACCGCCACAGGACCGCGGGGAAGGCCACGGTCGAGGGGCGGCCGCCCCTGGGCGGTCGCGTCCTGCCCCAGCAGCAGGGCCGGCCCCGTCGTCGCGAGCCCGATGAGGAGGTCGGCGCCGGGTACGGGAAGCGGGCGGAGCTGTATCGCCGCAGCCCGCGCGGCGGGCCGCAAGTCCGGGGCGGGAACAGTCGGTTGATGTACCGGGCGGGGCGGGTCGGCGGTGCATATGCTCCCTCCGTGCGCCGGTCACGGCGCGCGTCCTAATGCCTCGCGAGCGTAAGGGGACCGCCCCGTGAGTGTCCGAATTCAACCCTCCTCCCAGGTCGACGAGACGGCCGAACTCGGGGACGGGACCACCATCTGGGATCTGGCGCAGGTACGGGAGGAGGCCCGGCTCGGCCGCGACTGCATCGTGGGGCGCGGGGCGTACGTGGGGCCCGGCGTGCGGATCGGGGACCGGGTCAAGCTGCAGAACCACGCGCTCGTGTACGAGCCCGCCGAACTCGGCGACGGGGTGTTCATCGGCCCGGCCGTCGTACTCACCAACGACTTCTACCCGCGGGCCGTCGACCCGGACGGCAAGCTCAAGCGCGGCGACGACTGGGAGGCCGCCGGGGTGGTCGTGGCCGAAGGGGCGTCGCTGGGCGCCCGGTCGGTGTGCGTGGCCGGGGTGCGCGTCGGGCGGTGGGCGCTGGTCGCGGCCGGGGCGGTGGTGTCCCGGGACGTCCCCGACTTCGCGCTCGTGGCCGGGGTGCCGGCGCGCCGGATCGGCTGGGTGGGGCGGGCCGGGGTCCGCCTGGTGGCGCGCGAGGGCGAACCCGGGGTGTGGGAGTGCCCTCGCACCGGCGCCCTGTACGAGGAGGCGGACGGGGTGCTGACCGAGCGGGACGGCCGGCCGGGGCAGGCCTGACGTCCGATCCTGCCGCGGGCCTGACGCCGGGCCCGGCTCCGGGCCCGGCTCCGGGCCCTCGATCCCCGCGGCCCGTGGGCGTGCGCCGGGCGGGAAGCCGTTCCGGAACGGCCCGCTGACGGGTCGTCGGAATTTGGGCCACCGGCATTTCCTCAAAACCGCAATCAACGAACACCCTTGGGCATACCTTGTCCCTGTACACGGGTTCTGAGCAGGCAACAGGCTTTGTTCAGTGGGGGGTTGTACACGACGGGGGCATCGCGGACGAAGTGGCGGCAGGCGCGCTGACGCGCCTGTACGGCGCTGCCGTCCGCGCGTGCTCCGGTCCGGGGCATCGCTGGGGGGATCCAGTGGGCGGCCCCGGACGGCCCGTGCCTCGGGGGCGATCACACCGTCACCGCCGGCGCGCGCGCCGTCATGCGCGCTCCCTCCCCGGAACGGCTATTCAGAGGGGGTAGGTGTGTTGGAGCCGTACAGTCCGGCCCTGCAACAGGGGTCCGGCCGAGGGGCGCGGGGCACCCGGGAAGCCGGGGTGGGGACCCGGTGACCGCCGCACGATTAGGAGCACTGGCACAGGAGGACCCGTCGCTGCACGCGCTCGCCGAGCGCCTGCTCGCGCTCGCCGAGGCGGGCCTGCCGCAGATGTACCTGCCGGGCCCGGAGACCTTCGTCTTCACCCGGGTGGGAACGGTCGCACCCGACGGCACCCGCCGCGTGGAGCGGCGCGGGACCAGCACCCGCTACGCAGCCATCACCGCCCTCGGCGCGCAGTACCTGCCCGAGGACCGGCAGCAGGCCGTGTTCGGCGGGCACACCGCCGCCGCCTTCACGAACCTGCTGGTGGAACGGCTGCCGGGGGTCGACAACCTGGGCGACGCGGCGCTTGTCGCGTGGGCCGCCGCCGAGACCGGCCACCCCAAACTGGGGGACGCCCTCGCCCGGGTCGCCGCACTGGACGACCCCGACCGGCCGCAGTACACCGTGGAGGCGGCCTGGGTGCTCTCCGCCCTCGTCGCCGCCCGGGCGACGGTCGACGTGGAGGACCGCCTGGTGGCCGCCCGCGACCGGCTGCTGGGGGCCAGGGCGACGACCGACAGCCCGCTGTTTCCGCACGCCACCGCCCCCGGGCTGGTCCCCGGCTACCGCTCGCACGTCGCGTGCTTCGCCGACCAGACCTACCCGATCCAGGCACTGGCCCGGCTGCACGCGAGCGGCCCGGACCCGGAGGCCCTGCGGGCCGCCAACATGTGCGCCGCCCGGATCTGCACCCTGCAGGGGGACGGCGGCCAGTGGTGGTGGCACTACGACGCCCGCACCGGCGGCATGGTGGAGGGCTACCCGGTGTACAGCGTGCACCAGCACGCCATGGCCCCGACCGCCCTGTTCGACCTGGCGGACGCCGGCGGCACCGACTTCGGCGCGGCCGTCCGCCGCGGCCTCGGCTGGATGACCGCCGTACCCGAGATCAGCGGGCCCGACGGCACACCCCGCGAGCCGATGATCCGAGAGGACTTCGGCGTCACCTGGCGCAAGGTCTACCGCGGTGACCCCGCCAAGGCCGTCCGGGCCGCCCGCGGGCTGACCACCCGGCTGGCCCCGCAGGCGCGGCTGGCCCCGCTCGACCGGCTGTTCCGGCCGCTCTCGGTGGACCGCGAGTGCAGGCCGTACGAGTTCGGCTGGCTGCTGCACGCCTGGCTGGGGGGAGTTCCGAGATGAACCGACGCCAGTCCCTCTTCGGGGTCACGCTCGACGCCCTGACCATGGACGAGACCGTGCAGCGCTGCCTCGACGCGGTACGCCGCGGCGAGCAGATCGAGATCGGCATGGTCAACGCCGCCAAACTGGTCGCGATGCGGCGGGACCCCCGCCTCGCCGCGGCGGTCTCGGGCTGCGACCTCGTCCTGGCCGACGGGCAGGCGGTGGTGTGGGCCGGCCGGATCCTCGGCGTACGGCTGCCCGAACGGGTCGCGGGCATCGACCTGTTCATGCGGCTGCTCGCCGCCGCCGAGGCCGCGGACATCCCGGTCTACCTGCTCGGCGCCCGGCAGGACGTGCTGGGGACGATGCTCGACCGGATCGCCGAGCGGTTCCCCGAGCTGCGCGTGGCCGGCAGCCGCAACGGCTACTTCGACGACTCCGAGCAGCCCGACATCGCCGACGCCGTCGCCGACAGCGGGGCGCAGCTGCTGTTCCTCGGCATGACCTCGCCCAAGAAGGAGATGTTCACCGCCGGCTACGGCAAGCGCACCGGCGCCCACGTGGTGCACGGCGTCGGCGGCTCCTTCGACATCCTGGCCGGCATCACCAAGCGGGCCCCGCTGGTCTGGCAGCGCATGGGGCTCGAATGGTTCTACCGCACCCTCCAGGAGCCGCGGCGCCTGGGCAAGCGCTACCTCACCACCAATGCCGCCTTCCTGGCCATGACGGCCCGGGAGCTCATCCGCCGCACACCGTCTGCTGCCGGTTCCGCGAACAGGAGTTACTGATGCGCGTAGTCGTCGTGGGACAGGGATACGTCGGCCTGCCGCTGGCCGTCAGGGCCGCCGAGGTCGGGCACCAGGTGATCGGGTACGACGTCGACACGCGGCGGGTGAAGAGCCTCGCCGCCGGTGAGTCCTACGTGGAGGACGTCTCCTCCGAGCGGATCAACCGGGCGCTGGCCAAGGGCACGTACCGGCCCAGCGACCTGGCGCGCGACTGCGGCGGCTTCGACGTCGCCGTCGTCACCGTCCCGACCCCGCTGCACGAAGGCGCCCCCGACCTCAGCTACATCGAGGAGTCGGCGCACACCCTGGCCCGCTTCCTGCGGCCCGGCGCCACCGTCGTCCTGGAGTCCACCACCTACCCGGGCACCACCGAGGAACTGTTCGGACCCATCCTGGAGAACGGCTCGGGCCTCACCGCCGGCGCCGACTTCCACCTCGGCTACAGCCCGGAGCGCATCGACCCGGGCAACGCCGTCTGGGGCTTCCAGCAGACCCCCAAGGTCGTGTCCGGCGTGGACGCCGCCTCGCTGAAGGCCGTGGAGGAGTTCTACGGGGGCCTCGTCGACAAGACGGTGCCGGTCCGCTCCCCGAAGGAGGCCGAGCTGGCGAAGCTGCTGGAGAACACCTTCCGGCACGTGAACATCGCCCTCGTCAACGAGATCGCCATGTTCGCCCGCCACCTCGACATCGACGTGTGGCAGGCCATCGAGGCGGCCTCCAGCAAGCCGTTCGGCTTCATGAAGTTCACCCCCGGCCCGGGGGTCGGCGGCCACTGCCTGCCCATCGACCCGTCGTACCTGTCCTGGCGGGTGCAGCGCGAGCTGGGCCAGAGCTTCCGCTTCGTCGAGCTGGCCAACGACATCAACAACCACATGCCCGAGTACGTGACGCGCCGCGTCATGGACGCCCTCAACGCCCGGCGCCGCTCGGTCAACGGCTCCCGGATCCTGCTCCTGGGGCTCGCGTACAAGAAGAACACCGGCGACGCCCGGGAATCGCCGGCGGTGCGCATCTCCCAGCTGCTCCTCGACATGGGGGCCAAGGTCCGCGCGGCCGACCCCCACGTGGTGGAGAGCATCAAGGTCGACGCCCGGCTCGTCCGGGTGGAGCCGACCCGCCGGGAGCTGGCCGCCGCCGACGTGGTCGTCCTGCTCACCGACCACGACTCCTTCGACTACGCGATGGTCACCGAGCACGCCTCCTTCGTGCTCGACTGCCGCAACCGGCTGTCCGGGCCCACGGTGGAGGTGCTCTGACACCATGGCGGTGAACAGGATCGTCTGCGTGGCCGGAGCACGGCCCAACTACATGAAGATCAAACCGGTGATGGACGCGCTGGAGCGCCGGGGCGCCGAGGTGGTCCTCGTCCACACCGGCCAGCACTACGACGAGTCCATGAACGACGTCTTCTTCCGCGACCTCGGCATCCGGCCCCCCGACCGGTACCTGGGCGCCGGGTCCGGAACCCACGCCCAGCAGACCGGCCGGGTGATGGCGGCCTTCGAGCCGCTGCTCGAAGAGCTGGCCCCGGACGCGGTGGTGGTCGTCGGCGACATCAACTCCACCCTGGCCTGCGCCCTGGTCACGGCGAAGGCGGGCCCGCTGCTCGCCCATGTCGAGGCGGGCCTGCGCAGCCGGGACTGGAGCATGCCGGAGGAGGTCAACCGGGTCGCCACCGACCGGGTCAGCGACCACCTGCTGGCCCCCTCGCCCGACGCGGTCGCGAACCTGCGGTCGGAGGGGTACCGGGAGGACCAGATCCACCTCGTCGGGAACGTCATGATCGACACCCTGCTCGCCAACCTGGAACGGGCCCGGGCCTCGGACGTCCTCGACCGGTACCGGCTCACCCGCGGCGGCTACGGCCTGGTCACCCTGCACAGGCCGGCCAACGTGGACGACCCCGACGCCCTGCGCGGCCTGCTCAAGGCCCTGGGCGAGATCGCCGGACGC
Source organism: Streptomyces sp. NPDC029014 (assembly GCF_055564695.1). Taxonomy (NCBI): domain Bacteria; kingdom Bacillati; phylum Actinomycetota; class Actinomycetes; order Kitasatosporales; family Streptomycetaceae; genus Streptomyces; species Streptomyces sp. NPDC029014. The sequence goes on along the minus strand of NZ_JBVHVT010000040.1, from coordinate 28,161 downwards.
TGCCCGCTGCTGCTGCCCGTGCACCCGCGGGCCGCGCAGCGGCTGGCCGCGATCGGCGTCCCGGGCGGTATCCGGCTGGTCCCGGCCGCCGGATACCTGGACTTCATCGCGCTCCAGGACGGGGCGCGGGTGGTGCTCACCGACTCCGGGGGCGTCCAGGAGGAGACCACCGCCCTGGGCGTGCCGTGCGTGACCCTGCGGGAGAACACCGAGCGCCCCGTCACCGTCGAGGAGGGCACCAACGTCCTCGCGGGCACCGACCCGGACCGCATCACGGCCACCGTGAACCGGGTGCTCGACGACCCGCCCGCGCCCCGCTGCCCCGCGCTGTGGGACGGGCGGGCCAGCGAGCGCATCGCCCGGGTCCTGCTGGAGGGCGGGACGGCACGGGAGCGGCTGCGGCCCACCGACCTCGCCCGGGGCGGGGCGTCCGGGGCGGCGTAGCACCGGGCCGGATCCACGCACGACCGCACCACGAAGCAAAGAACCGTACACATCGCAATGACAGGGCGGCGGCGCGTCCGACACGGCGCCGCCGCGAGGGGGAAGACCATGGATCTCGCGGAGATCTGGCGGGTCATGCGCAGGCGCTGGTACGTCCTGCTGCCCGGACTGCTGATCACGGCCGCGCTCACGACGGGCGTCTACCTGCTGGTCCCGGTGGAGTACCGGTCCCAGAGCACGGTGACCCTGCTGAACTCCAAGAAGGCCACGGTGGCCTTCGACGGCAACCCCTTCCTGAGCACCCAGGCCTCGCTCACCGGGATGGCCGACGGCCTGGCCCGCAACCTCAACTCCGACGACTCCAAGGCCGACCTCAAGGCACAGGGGCTCACCGGCACGTACGAGGCGAAGATCGCCGACAACGCGCAGGGGCCGTTCATGTGGCTGATCGTCTCCGGCACCGACCCGGCCGCGGTCCTGAAGTCGGACCAGCTCCTGACCGCCTACGCGGAGAAGCGGCTCCAGGAGTTCCAGGCCCAGCAGCAGGTGACCCCGGAGGCCATGATCCGCATGGCCACGATCGTCCCGCCGCAGAAGCCGGAGCCGCAGACCAAGACCCGGCTCCAGTACCTCGTGATGGCGGGGGCGCTGGGCTTCGTGCTCAGCCTGGTGGCGACCTTCTTCGTGGAGGCCCGCCGCCGCCGTACGCCCGCCAGGCCGGGCCGGCGCCGGGCCGCCGTACCCGGGGCCGAGGCCGGAACCGGGGCCGAGGCCGGAACCGGAGCCGAGCCCGGCACCGGAACCGAGCCCGGCACCGGAACCGGGGCCGAGCCCGGAACCGGAACCGGGGCCGGAACCGGGGCAGAGGCCGGAACCGGAACCGGGGCCGGAACCGGGGCAGAGGCCGGAACCGGGGCCGGCGCCCCCGAGGCCGTGTCCAGCAGTGCGGGGTCGACGTGACCGGCCCCGCGACCGGCACACCCGCCGGGCCGCAGGCCGCGGAACAGCCCGAGGCACCGTCGCTGGGCCGCAAGGTGGGCTCCGCCGCCCGGTGGAGCCTGGTCAACACCGTCGTCATGCGGCTCGGGAACTTCGCCACCGGCATCATCCTCGCCCGCTACTTCCTCGGCCCCGAGGCCTGGGGCGTCTACGGGATCGCCCAGACGGTCCTGCTGGTGCTGCTCTCCGCGAACGAGCTCGGGGTCTCGCTGGCCATCGTGCGCTGGGAGGGCGACCCGCGCCGGTTCGCCCCGACCGTCCTCACCCTGAGCGCCGCCTCCAGCTGCCTGCTGTACGCGGCCCTGTTCGCGGCGGCCCCCGCGGTGGCCCGGGTGCTCGGCTCGCCCGAGGCCTCCGGGGTGCTACGGGTGATGTGCGTGTGCGTGGTCCTCGACGGGCTGTCGCAGGTCCCGGCCGGTTTCCTCACCCGCGAGTTCGCGCAGGGTCGGCGGATGGCCGTCGACTCCGTCAACTTCGTCCTCAGCACCGCGGTGACCCTGCTGCTCGCCGTCCAGGGCTGGGGGGCCATGAGCTTCGCCTGGGGCTCTGTCGCCGGCAACGCGGCCGCGCTCCTCGGCTGCTGCCTCGCCGCACCCGGCACCCTGCGGTTCGGCTGGGACGCCGGCCAGGCCCGGGCCCTGCTGGGCTTCGGCCTCCCGCTCGCCGGGGCCAGCATGCTCGCCCTCGGCGTCGTCAACGTCGACACCATGGTCGTCGGCTCCTCCCTGGACCAACTCGCCCTGGGCTTCTACGTCCTCGCCTTCAACATCTCCGGCTGGCCGGTGCGCATCATCTCCGAGGCGGCCCGCCGGGTGTCCTTCGCCGGGTTCTCCCGGCTGGCCGACACCCCGGGCGCGCTGGCGAGCGGGTTCGGCCGCGCCCTGGGCGTCGTGATGACCGGCACCGTCCCGCTGTGCGTGCTGCTCGCTGCGCTGGCCGCGCCCGTCGTCGAACTCGTCTACGGCGAACGGTGGCTGCCCGCGGCCGCCGCCCTGCCCTGGCTGATGGCGCTGGGCCTGGTCCGGATCGCCTGCGAACTGGCCTACGACTGCCTGGTCGCCGTCGGCCGGCGCCGCTCCCTCATCGGGGTGCAGGCCCTCTGGCTGGTCGTCCTGCTCCCCGCCCTGGTGATCGGCGCCCGGTCCGACGGGATCGTCGGCGTCGCACAGGGGCACGTCCTGGTCGCCGGCGCCGTCGTCGTGCCGGTCTTCCTCGTCACCCTGCACCGCGCCGGGATCCGACTGGGCACCGTGGCGCGGGCCTGCGCCTGGCCCTTCCTCGGCGGAGCCGTCATGACGGCCGTGGTCCTGGGCCTGGAACGGCTCCTCGGCGACGGCGTCCCCGCACTCCTCGCGACGGGCGTGGCCGGCACCCTGGGCTACGCCCTGTGCGTACTGCCCAGCCTGGGCTTCCTGCGCGGCGCACCGGCCGCCGGACCAACCGCGGCGGCGAAGGGATGACGACCGTGGCACACCACCGCAAGCGCCTCGCGGCCTGGCTGCTGGCCGGACTCGTCCTGGTCACCGTCATCACCCTCTACCAGGCGCAGCAGACCGGGAGGGGCGAGCCCGCGGCCGCCCCCTGCCCGCAGGGCGCCCCCGACTGCCCCGGGCCCGGCAGCACCGGTCCGCCGCCGGTGACGACGCCCTCGCCGTCACCGGACCCGAGCACCGGCGAGACCGCGAGCTCCACCTCGGCCCCGCCCTCCGCCGCTCCCCCGCCCGGCAGCAGCGGCCCGCCCACGCCGTCGCCCGGCTGCCCGTCCCCGGGCGCGTGCGGGTTCCCCGACGAGTCCACCACCGGGCCGCGGAGCGGGCTGGAGCGGCACGACACGGGCGACATGTCCATCAAGACCGACGGCACGGTCATCAAGGGCTGGGACATCCGCGGCTCCCTGGACATCTACGCCAACGACGTCACCGTCATCGACAGCAGGATCACCTCGACCAACTGGTGGGGCATCAACCTGCGCCCCGGCTTCAGCGGCCTGAAGGTCCTGCACACCACCATCACCGCGATCCCGGGGAAGGGCCCCGACAACGGCGGCGTCAACTACGCGGTGTCCAACATGGGCGGCAGCTCGATCGAGGTCGGCTGGTGCGACATCTCGGTGTTCGGAAACGCCCTGTCCATGGGCCAGGGCGACCTGCACGACAACTACGTGCACGACATCGTCGCCTTCCGCAACAAGACCGGCGAGTGGCAGCACACCGACGCCGTCATCAGCGGCGGCGGCAACAAGGGCCGGCTCACCGTCCGCCACAACACCCTGCTGAACCCGGTCCGGGTGGACCAGGGCGCCACCGCCGCCGTAGGGCTGTTCGCCGACACCGGCGTCGTCTCCTCCGTGGTCGTCGAGCGCAACTGGCTGGCGGGCGGGGCCTACTCCCTCTACGGGGGCGGGCCGGGCGCCACCGGCATCAAGGTCACCGACAACGTGTTCTCCACCGAGTACCACGCCACGGCCGGGGCGTACGGCACGGCCACCGCCTGGAACGCGGGCGGCGCCGGGAACGTGTGGAGCGGCAACCGCATGGCCGACGGCAGGCCCGTCCCGCCCCCGGCCTCGCCCTGACGACGAGAGGACAAGATGCGGCGCATCGCCCGGGCCCCGTGGGAGCTGCTGAAGCGGGCCTTCGGCTGGCTGGTGCTGTTCGAGGCCAGGAACAAGGTCGTACTGGCCCCGTCCGCGGTGCGGCTGCGCCGCTTCGAGGACGCCGAGACCCGCCGGCTCGCCGCCCTGCTGGGCCGGCCCCCGAGCGCCCTGGTCGCCACCGTGATCGCCACCCACCGGCGGCCGGAGGCGCTGCGCGCGGCGGTCCGCTCCGCCCTCGGACAGACGGTGGCCGACCAGGTGGTGATCGTCGTCGACGACGGCGCGGGCCTGCCCGAACTCCCGCCCGACCCCAGGCTGTTCGCGGTGTCCCTGGCCCGCAACACCGGCACGGCCGGCGTCGTCCGAAACGTGGGGATCCGGCTGACCCGCTCGCGGTACGTGGCCTTCCTGGACGACGACAACCTGTGGGAGCCCGACCACCTGGAGCAGGCGCTGGCGGTGCTGGAGCCGCCCGGCGGGCCGGACGCCGTGTACACCGCCCTGCGCCGGGTGCTTCCCGACGGCTCGGAGCGGGACGTGCTGTCGGTGCCCTTCGACCGGCGCCGGGCCGCCCGCGAGGCCTTCCTCGACACCAACGCGTTCGTGGCCCGCCGCACCCGGTCGCTGCACTTCAGCCGCCTGCGACGCACCCCGGAGGTCCTGCCGCGGGAGGACTGGGAGCTCGTACGCCGGTACGCGCGCCGCCACGAGGTCCGGCACCTGCCCCGACCGACCGTCCGCTACCTGGTCAACCCGGGGAGCTTCTACACCGCCTGGAACGGCCAGCCGCCCCCCGGGTGACCCGGCCGGGTCAGGGCCCGGGGGTGGCGCGGAGGGCCGACGGGGTGGCCAGCGCGCGGGCCGCGGCGAGGCTCGCGGGGCGGCCCAGGACGGCCCGCGAGGTCTCCCGCAGCAGGACGGCCGCGCGGAACGCGGCGGTGGCGGCCGCGCCGTGGCGGCGGCCGTAGAGGCGTACCCGGTTGAGGGTCAGCAGCGTCCACAGTCGGGGCGAGACCTGGGAGTCACCGCCGAGGTGGACGGCCAAGGCGGCGGGCTCCAGGCGGGTGGCGAAGCCGTGGTCGCGGGCCCGCAGGCAGTACTCGGTCTCCTCGGAGTACAGGAAGAACGACTCGTCCCACGGCCCGCAGGCGTCCAGGCAGGGACGGGACAGGGCCATCAGCGCGCCGGTCGCCCAGTCGGCGACGGTGGCCCTGCGGTATGCGGCCGGGTCGGTGACCAGTTCGCTGAGCAGGGGGAACCGGCCGGCGCGGCGGTTGCCGATCACGGCCTCGCCCAGGGCGCGGGTCACCGCCGACTCCCGGCGCAGCGAGTGGTGGAGGGCGCCGTCCTCCTCGTACAGCAGGGGGACGCTGATCCCGACCCGGCGGCCGCCGGACAGCGGGGCGTCGAGGGCGTCGACGAGGCGGGCGGCGCAGCCGGTCCGCATCCGGACGTCCGGATTGCACACCAGGGCGGCGCGGAAGCCGCCGTCCCAGCCGGCCGCGGCCGCGAGGGCGGCGTTCACCCCGGCCGCGTAGCCGGCGTTGCGGCCGGTCTGCACGACCGTGGCGTCGGGGGCGAGGGAGCGGACCAGGTCCGCGGTGCCGTCGGCGGAGTCGTTGTCGGCGACGACGAGGCGCCAGTCGAGCCCGGCCATGCCCTCGGGCAGGGAGGCGAGGAACGCGGGCAGCACCCGGGCGCTGTTCCAGGTGACGACGAGGACGGCTACGGGACCGGTACCCGGGTCGGGGTGGTGGGGACGGGAGGACATGGGGACTCCGCGGTTCGGGGCTTCGGCGCCGAGCGCCGGATGAAGCCGAGGTAACTGCCTCCGGCGGCGATCGTCAGGAAGAACATCCCGGCGAACATCGGGAAGCTGAGGCTGTCGAAGGTGGCGCTGATGACGAGGGAGACCACGGCCGAGGCGAAGAACGCCTGCCCGAGTTCCCGGTCGGAGTCGGTGCGGGCCAGGCGGCGGATGGCTCCGCCCTGGTGGATGCCGGTGAGGAACAGCACCAGCAGGACGGCGACACCGACCAGGCCCATCTCCGCGAGGGTGAGCATGTACTGGTTGTCGGTGAAGAAGTACAGGTTCGGGGTGAACGTGCCGAAGCCGCGGCCGAACAGCGGGCGTTGTTCCAGGTAGGGGACGATCGCCCCGTACTTGACGGTGCGTGCCTGCGTGCTGCTGTCGCCGTTGGAGAGGAACGAGGCGAACAGGGCGGTGATGGTGCCGATCAGACCGGGGATGATCACCTTGAAGGCGGCCACCGACGCGCCCAGCAGGCCGATCGCCGCCCACCGCCGCTCCGGCTTCCAGCGCGGCACCATCACCAGCACCACCAGCAGGGCCCCGATGATGGAGGTCCGGGACACGGTGAGCGGCAGCGCGCCGCCCATCAGCACCACGGGCGCCCAGCGCCGCCAGCGGGCGAGGTGCCGGCGGACCGGGTCGAAGGCCTGCTGGACGGCGAACGGCAGCAGGATGGCGAGCATCCCGCCGAACTCCAGCGGCTGGGCGGTGGTGGAGCGGGGCCGGGTGAACGAGCCGCGGTCCAGGGTGGCGATCTGCGGGACACTGGACTGCAGGCCCGGGATGCTGATCTTGTCGGCGATGTTCGTCGCGGTGAAGAAGTCGTAGAAGCCGATCGCGGCCACCACCGCCCCCATCACCACCATCCGGCGCAGCAGCACGTCCAGCCGGGGCCGGTCGTGGATGCCGGCGGTCACCAGCACGACCAGGGACACCCACACCAGGAGCCCGATCAGGCCCCGGTCGGCGCCGAGGACCTCCTTGTGCGAGCTGCCGCGGGTCGCGTTGGCGAGGTACGAGCCCAGTACCGCGAGGGCGAGGACGAGCATCACGATCCGGGGCAGCCGGGTCCCGGGGACCGGCCGGATCCGGCCGGTCAGCCAGGTCGCCAGGTACCAGAGCAGGCAGAGCAGGGCGAAGGCGTTGGCCGGGGTGCCGACCCCGCCGAGGCCGGGCAGCGTCAGGTTCGACGGGATGAACAGGGCCAGCGCCAGGTAGCCGGTGAGCAGGGCGGCGGCGTCGAGGCTGCGTCCGCGGCGGCGCTCGTGGAGCCGCTCCCGGGCGGCGCGCAGGGCGGCCCGCCGGGACCTCCGGGGGGCGGGGTGGCCCGTCTCCCCGGCTGCCGCCCGTGCCGCGTCGGCGGCGGCGCGCCTGCGGCGGCGGGCCGCGAGGGCGCCGTCGGTGACGAAGGACAGGGTGAACCCGGCGGTGGTGCCCAGGATCATCACGCCGAGCACCTGCTGGTAGCGGCTCTTGAGCAGCGGCACCGGGGTCTGCGGCAGTACGACGGGCGCGGTCTGGACGAAGTAGGCGGGCTGTACGCCGGCCGCCGTCTGGAGGGCGTTGAGCTGCTCCCCGGCGAAGGAGGTCAGGACGTTGGTCTCCTGGAGCACCTTCGCCCGGTCGGTGCCGGTGACCGACAGCGTGAGCATCGGCCCGGAGGTGTTGGCGGCGAAGCCGACCGCGTACGGGTCGGTGACGCCCAGGCCCTGGAGGGCGCGGGCGGCGTCCGCGCCGGACAGGGTGCGGATCAGCACGTCGGCGGTGACCACCAGCGAACCGCCGGCGTTCGAGATGGGGTTGCCGAAGGTAGGGGCGAGTTCGGCGACCGCGGTGGAGTCCAGCAGGGCCACCGAGCTCTCCGACTGGTACTCCACCGGCACCGAGCGGTACAGGTGCAGCCCGGCGACCAGGCCGAGCAGGGTCAGGGAGGCCATCACGTACCAGCGGCGGCGCAGGACGGCGCCCATGTCGCGGATGCTCATGCGCGCCCCCGCGAGCTGCCGGATTCGATGGCGGGGCGCGGGATGTGCTGCAAGGATCGTGCAGGACGGAAGGAATCCCCGTGTCGCCTGGTGAGTTGGTCCGTGCGCTGCGTCGGCGCTGGTACGTCCTGGTGGTGGCGGCGGCGCTCGCCGCGGCCGGAGCGCTTCAGGTGCTCCGCCCCACCCCGGTCCATGTGAGTGCGGCGATCGTCGTGCTCAAACCCCCGGTCACGGGGAGGTACCCGAACCAGCTGGCCAACCTGCAGCCGCCGCTGGCCGCCGTCTCGTACGCCGTGGTGCAGCAGTTGGAGTCGCCCGAGGGGCGGGCCGAGCTGCGCGCGAAGGGGGTGACGGCCGACTACCGGCTGCTGCCGCGGAACAGCGGCACCAGCGTCACGCCGCGCTATCTGATCCCCTCGCTCCAGGTGCAGGCCGAGCACACCGATCCGGAGACCGCGAACGCCGCGGTGCGCGCGGTGATCGAGGCGTACGCGCGGCGCGTGGCCGCGCTGCAGGACGCGGAGGGCGTCCCCACCGGGTCGCGGATGAGCGTGGACCAGCTGGTGCCGCCGTCCGCGGTCGCGCAGCAGGGCACCAGGAGCCGGGCGCTGGTCGGCATCGCGGCGCTGGCCGTGGTCGCCGGGGTGCCGGCGGCCCTGTGGGCCGACCGGCTGCTGGTACGCCGGAACCGGCGCCGGCGCGAGGGCGCCGACGCCGGAACCGGGGGCGGTGCGGGGACCCCCGCCGGGTCCGGCGGCCGGCTCCCGGGCGGGGAGCGGCTGACGGGGGCCGTGGCCGCCGGCTGAACCTTCGGGGTACCGCGGGCGGGACCGCCGCGCGAGGCGGCGGTCCCGGTCGTACGGTGGGAGCGGATCGTACGGGCGGTGCAGGTGTTGCTGGTCGTACGGGTCGTGCCGGTGGTCCATCAGATCCCTCGCCGCTTCCAGGACTCCCACCACAGCCACTCGCGTCCCCGGTCGGCGACCGCGGACAGCACGAGCGGCTGGAGGTACGGCATGGTCCGCGCCCCGATCCGGCGCCGCCGGACCAGCGCCCGGTACTCGGGCAGTGCCGTGTACCGGGGCAGGCATTCGGCGGCGAAGGCCTCCAGGTCCTCCACCGGGACCACACCGGTCCGACCCCGGTCGTACGCCCGGTAGGCGCGCCGCAGCGCGTACCGGGCGAGCCGGGTCCGGGCCAGCCGGGACAGCCGGTCCTTGTCGGGCAGCAGGTCCCCGCACTTGTCGAGCACCGAGTCGAAGGCGACGAGGCGCTGGCGGAGGTCGTCGAGCTGGCCGCCGAAGTCGGTGGTGGACATGTTGTTGCCGTGGACCCGGTAGAAGGCCTGGTCGGCGCCGCGGACGTAGCCCACGTCGGCGTGCGAGGCGAGCCGCATCCACATCTCGATGTCGCCGGCGTGCGGCAGCTTCGGGTCGTAGCCGCCGACCTTGCGCTGGAGGCTGGTGCGGACGACCACCTCGGGCGAGGTGATGCACCCGGTGCCCTCCCGGAAGCGCCGCTCCAGCCACCACTGGCCGGGGTAGACCACCGAACCGGTGCTGCGGGTCCGGGCCTGCGGGAGCGGGCCGCCGTGCTGGAAGCGCAGCGGCCGCCCGTACGCGAACCCGGCCTCGGGGTGGGCGTCGAGCAGGGCCGCCGCCCGTACGAGGGCGCCGGGGACGAGCCGGTCGTCCGCCGAGAGCAGGGCGACGTAGTCCCCGTCGGCCCACTCCAGCAGGCCCTCGTTGTAGGTGGCGATGTGGCCCCGGTTCTGCTCGTGCACGCGGACCTCGATGCGCGGGTCGCCGGCCGCGAGGGCCCGCGCGACCTCGCCGGACCCGTCGGGCGAGGCGTCGTCGATGATCAGCACGCGGACCTCGACGCCCTGCTGTTCGTCCAGGACGCTGCGGACGCAGTCGGCCAGGAAGTGGCCGTAGTTGTAGCAGGGGATCACCACGCTGACCGTGCTCACTGGCTGCTCACCTCCGAGGACAGACCGGCCTGTGCGGCGGGCGGCGGGGTCGTCGTGAAGACCGGGCCGACCCAGTAGTTCACCGATCCGAAGGTGTTGGTCGGGAAGGTGGTGGAGGCGCCGTACTTGTAGAGGCCGTTGGCGCCGCCGCTGCCGTCGGCCGGGGCGACCAGCGGGTACGAGCGGTGGGCGGCCGTGAAGTAGCCGCCGTCGACCGAGTAGTTGCCGTTCGGCGCGTGGTAGGAGACCACGTACGTGGTGCCGGCCGTGACGGCCACCGGGGTGGTGAGGTTCAGCTGCTGCCAGCCGGAGAGGGTCTCGCTGCCGAAGGTGCCGGTGGCGAGCAGCTGCCCGGAGGAGGACCACAGGCTGCCGGTGTGGGTACCGGTGTTCTTCGGGCCCTTGTAGAAGGTGATGCCGGTGACGTAGCCGTTCACCGCGGTCTGGAACCGGGTGCCCAGTTCCACGGAGTTGGCGTCGTCGACGACGTTGGCGGTGCTCGGGGCCGTGGTGCTGTTCCACAGGGTGCAGGGGCAGTTGACCTGGGGTGGGTTGGGGCTGGTCGTGAAGTTCCAGGTGACCGGTTCGGACATGGTGTTGCCCCACAGGTCGGACGCCTTCACGGAGGCCGTGTAGGTGGAGTTGAGGGCGAGTTCGCCGGCCGGGGTGAAGGTGACGCTGTTGGAGGCGCCGAAGACCTTGCTGCCGGGTACGGCCGCCCCGCCCGCGTCCTTGACGGTGAACTCCAGGCCCTCGGAGTCCACGGCGGTGGTGAAGGTGGCCGTGACCCCGGCCGTGATCGCCGTGCCGGTCGCCGCGGACTGGGGTGAGGTGGTGGTGACCGCGGGCGGGGTGGTGCTGGCCGTGGAGGTGTCCAGGACCGCGTCCACCCAGTAGTTGCTGCCGTTCGCGGCGGTGGACGGGAAGCCGCCGGTCGCGCTGTACCGGTAGACGCCGTTGCCGCCGTCGGTGCCGCTGCGCAGGGCGGTCAGCGGGGCCAGTCCGGCCTCGGCGGCCGCGAAGGTGTTGTCGAAGGAGTACCCGCCCTTCGGGGCGAAGTAGGAGGCGACGTAGGTGGTGTTGGGCTTGATCGGCACGGGGGTGGCGAAGTTGAGCTGCTGCCAGCCGGAGGCCGTCTCGTTGGTGAAGGTGCCGGTGGCCAGGCGTTGCCCGGAGGCGGACCACAGGCTGCCGGTGTGGGTGCCGACGTTGGCCGGAGACTTGTAGAAGCGGATGCCGGTGATGGAGCCGGGCACCGAGGAGCGGATCTTCACTCCGAGTTCGACGGCGCTGCCGTCGCCGGCGTTGACCGTGCCGGGCACGGCAGCGGCCGGCCAGACGGTGCAGGGGCACTGCTGGGGCCCCACGGTGAGCGGGACGGTGGTGGTGGCCCCGGTGTTGACGCTGTCGTCGACCGCGCGCACCTTGAGCTGCGCCGAGCCGGGAGCGGTCGGGGTCCAGGTGTAGCTCCAGGTCCCGATGCCGGTGGTCGCCTTCCACGTGGTGCCGCCGTCGGTGGAGACCTCCACGCGGGCCACCACGCCGCCGCTGTCCGCGGCGGTGCCGGTGACGGTCACGGGGCGCAGGGCGGGCACGGTGGCGCCCGCCGCGGGGCTGGTCACGGTGACGGTCGGGCCGGTGGTGTCTGCGGAGGCGGTGGCCGCGACCAGGTCGGACTGGAGGCTCCTGGGCTGGACGCCCATGTCGGCGAACACGTTCACCGTGGCCTGCTGCATCCGCTTGTCCTCGGTGACCACGACGGCGTCCGGGTCGGACGTCGGCATGTTGGTCAGGCCCCAGGACCACTGGACGGTGCCCGCGCCGAAGACGAGGGCGCGGGAGGTGGGGTCGCGGAAGGCGACGAGGCTGTGGGTGGCGGTGCCGTTGCCGTAGGTGTTGCCGTAGTCCAGGCGGAGCTTCCCGTCCTCGATGTCGACCGTGGTGGAGGACATCTGGATCTGGCCCGGCGGGCGGCCCGCGTCCTCCACGTCGCTGTCCCACTCGTAGCCGAGGGTTCCGGTGGGGAAGGTGGCGGTCTGGGAGGGGGTCAGGTTCGCGACGGTGGTGTTGCGCCACAGACGCATCTTCGCGAACCGTCCGGGCACGGTGATGGCGTCGCTGCGGTAGCCGTTGACGCTGAACAGCGTGCCGGTGAGCTGGTTCTGCGGCTGGTAGGGCCGGCCGTTGGTGGCGCTGGCCGGGTCCATGAAGGTACCGGTCCAGATGCCGCTCGGGTCGGGGACGCCGTTCGGCTGCGGGAAGGAGAGCTTGGTCTCCTTGTAGCAGACCAGGGTGCGGTCGGCGGTGTTGGTGCCGTCGATGCTCGGGGCGAGCCGGGTCTTCCAGAAGATCTCGTTGCCGCTGAAGTACGTCTGGTGCTGGCCGGCCTTGCGGGCGTTGAGGGCGTTGGTGAACTGGTCCTGGGTCCAGTACTCGTCGTGCCCGGAGGACATGAAGACCTTGTGGTTGCGGAGCAGGGTGGCGCCGCGCTTCGACATGTCGATGCCGGACATGTAGCTGACGTCGTAGCCGTTGCGCTCCAGCCACGAGATCATCTGGTACTCGGATCCGTAGATCCCGTTCTCCCCGCCGATGTCCATGGGCCGGTTGTAGCTGACCTCGTAGGCCCGGCCGTCGGGGGCGGGGCCGTGGCCGTCGTAGAGGTCCTGGCCGCCGTAGTTGTTGTACGCCTGCCAGGTCTGGTCGCTGGTCTGGACGACGACGTCGGAGTGGCTGGCGTCGTTGCGGACGACGAACGGGTAGGGCATGACGCCGTTGCCGTCCGCCTGGTCGAAGTTGGCGATGTACACGCCGGAGACCGCGTCGGCGGGCACCGTCCACGTGACGGTGGTGGGCCAGTTGCCGCAGTCGACCAGGCCGGTGGAGGCCTTGGTGGTGCAGCTCTGCGGCTGCCCGCCCGCGGCGAAGTTCGCCGGGTGGGTCTGGGCCGCCTGTGCTGCGGTGGACATCAGGCGGGCGCCGTCGCCCCCGTAGTGGCCCAGCCGGTAGACCGAGACCCGGTACGGGGTCGGCGACTGGACCTTGAACTGCACGGTGTCGCCGGCCTGGACGCTCATCTGGGCGCTGAAGCCCTTGATGTCGCCGTAGGCGCTGGGCGAGAACCAGTCGGACATCGGTGTGCCCGGTTTGGAGTTCTCGCACACGATGGCGTTCGTGGTGGGACCGCAGGGGTCCGCCGCCCCCGCCACCGCGGACGGCGGCAGTACCGTGACCATCAGGGCTGCGACCACGGTGAAGAGGCAGTACCGGAGCCGCCTTGTCCGTCGTCTTGTCATCTGTTCCTCTTTTGCGTCAGCGCAGGGCGTTGGTGAACGCTTCCACGACCCGCTGCTGTTGGGCGGCGGTGATCTGTGGGAAGAGCGGGAGCGAGAGCATCCGGTCCGCGGCCTGCTCGGCGTGCGGGAAGTCCCCGCGGCCGTGCCCGAGGTGGGCGAAGGCCGGGGTGAGGTGGACGGGGGCCGGGTAGTGCACGCCGGCGCCGATGCCCTCGGCGTTGAGCTTGCCGACGACCTCGTCCCGGTCGGCCCCGCTGATGCGGACGACGTACAGGTGCCAGACGTGGACGTTGCCCTCCGCGGTGGCGGGCAGGGTCACACGGCCGGCGGCGGCCAGGTCGCCGAGCAGTTCGCCGTAGCGGGCGGCGGCGGCGCGGCGGGCGGCGTTCGCGTCGGCGAGCCGGGACAGTTTGGCCCGCAGCACCACGGCCTGGAGGCCGTCGAGGCGGCTGTTGAACCCGGCGACGTCGTGCCGGTACTTGGCGGTGCCGCCGTGGTTGGCCAGGGCCCGGACCAGGCCGGCCGCCTCCTCGTCGTCGGTGACGACCGCCCCGGCGTCCCCGTACGCGCCGAGGTTCTTGCCCGGGTAGAAGCTGGTCGCGGCGATCGTTCCGCTGCCGGCCGGGCGGCCGTCCCGGGTGGCGCCCTGGCTCTGGGCGGCGTCCTCGACGATGCGGGCCCGGGTGGGCAGGTGTGCGGCGAGTTCCGCGGCGGGGGCGCACTGTCCGTAGAGGTGGACGGGGACCACGGCGCGGGTCCTCGGGCCGACCGCGTCGAGGGCGGCCTGCGGGTCGATCAGCAGGGTGTCGGGGACGCAGTCCACGAGGACCGGGCGGGCGCCGATCCGGTTCACGGCGCCGGCGGTGGCGATGAAGGTGTTGGCGGGCAGCACCACCTCGTCCCCGACGCCGACGCCGACGGCCCGCAGGGCGAGTTCGAGGGCGTCGGTGCCGTTGGCGACGCCGACGCAGTGTGCGACGCCGGCGAAGTCGGCGTACTCGCGCTCGAAGGCGCGGACCTCTTCGCCACCGATGAAGGCGGTGTCGGCGAGCACACGGTCGAACCCGGCGCGTAATTCGTCCGCGATCTCGGCGTGCGCGGCCTTGAGGTCGACGAGCGGTATCTGGTTCATCGGGCTGTGCTCCCCATCCGTGTCCCCGGCCGGTGGCCGGTCTCCTTGCCGTCGGCCCAAGCCCGGTCGGCCCGTGCCCCGTCGGCCCGCAGTTCGTCGAGGGCCGGGGCCCCCGCCTCGCGCAGCCGGCGGGCCGGGCTGCCGGCCCAGACCTCCCCGGGCGGCACGTCGGCGAGGACCGTGCTCCCCATACCGGTCAGCGACCAGGCGCCGACCGTGGTGTACTCCCGGACCAGGGCGCCCGCGCCGACGTACGCCCCCCGGCCCAGCCACACGCCGCCGCCGAGGCGGACCCCGGAAGCGAGCGTGGCGAAGTCCCCGACCGTGTCGTCGTGGGTGAGGACCGCGTGCGGCATGACCGCCACGTGCGCGCCCACGCGTACGGCGGCGGTCAGCGCGCAGTGCGCGAGCAGCACCGTGCCGGGGCCGAGCACCGAGGAGGCCGAGACGGCGGCCGTGGGGTGGACCACGGTCGCGTAGCGGTCCTCGGGCAGGTCGAGGCGGCGCACCAGGCGGGCCCGTACCCCATAGTCGTGCGGGCTGCCCACGCAGACCACGACCCTGGTGGCGGCGGGCAGCCGGTGCACCAGGTCGCAGTCGCCCAGGACGGGTACGCCGTCGACCTCCCGCCCGTGCAGGGCCGGGTCGTCGTCCAGGTGCCCGGCCAGCCGCCAGCGGGGGGCGCGGCCGTGCGCCACGTCGGCGGCGGCCGCGTCCCGCACCGCCTGGGCGGTCTCGCGGGCGAAGCCGCCCGCGCCGACGATCAGCAGGTCCTCGGTGGCGGGCCCGGTCATCCGCCGGCCTGCCCGCGCAGCACGGCCACGACCCGGTCCTGCTGCTCGTGCGTCATCGTGTGGAACAGGGGCAGGATCAGCGAGTCCCGGGTGATCCGTTCGGTGACGGGCAGCGGCGCCGCGGCGTGTCCGGCGTACGCGGGCTCCAGGTGCGCGGCCATGATCCCGCGGCGGGCCGAGATACCGGACTCGGCGAGCACGGCGAGCAGTTGGTCCCGGCCGACCGGGAAGTCCTCGCCGAGCTGGACCCAGTACGACTGGAAGTTGCCCTCGCCGTACTCGGGGTCCCGGACGGCGCGCAGCCCCGGGATGCCGTCGAGGAGGCCGGCGTACCGGGCGGCGAGGGCCCGCCGGCGGGCCACGATCTCTTCGAGCCTGCCCAGTTGCACCAGGCCGACCGCGGCCTGGATGTCGGTCATCCGGTAGTTGTAGCCGACCTCCAGGTAGCTCTCGGCGATCGGTGTGCTGCTGGCGTGCCGCTGCGCGGCGGACACGTTCATGCCGTGCTCGCGCAGCCGGCGCAGCCGCTCGGCCCAGGCGGCGTCGTCCGTGGTGACCATGCCGCCCTCGCCGGTGGTGATCACCTTGCGGGGGTGGAAGGACCAGGCGGCGATCAGGGCGCCGTGGCCGACGGACTTGCCGCCGACGGTCGCGCCGATGCCGCAGGCGGCGTCCTCCAGGAGGGCGACGCCCCAGTCGGTGCAGGCGGCGCGCAGGGCGTGCACGTCGGCGGGGACGCCGCCCTGGTGGACGGCGAGGACGGCCCGGGTCCTCGGGGTGCGGACGGCGTCGACGGTGGCCGGGGTGAGGTTGCCGGTGGCCTCGTCGACGTCGGCGAAGACGGGGTGCGCTCCGACGTAGCGGACGGCGTTGGCGGTGGCGATGAAGGAGAGGGAGGGGACGACGACCTCGTCGCCGGGGCCGAGGTCGAGCGCGATCAGGGCC
The DNA here is from genome assembly GCF_055564695.1 of Streptomyces sp. NPDC029014. Lineage (NCBI taxonomy): Bacteria > Bacillati > Actinomycetota > Actinomycetes > Kitasatosporales > Streptomycetaceae > Streptomyces > Streptomyces sp. NPDC029014. Next base: position 12,185 of record NZ_JBVHVT010000040.1, on the reverse strand, counting down.
AGGTGGAGGGCGGTGGTGCACGAGCTGACGGCGATGCCGTGCTCGGCGCCGACGCGGTCGGCGAAGGCCCGCTCGAACTCGGCGACGCGGGGGCCCTGGGCGACCCAGCCGGAGAGCACCGCGTCGGCGGCGGCGCGGGCCTCCTCCTCGCCGAGCCAGGGGATCATGACGGGGATGCGGGCGGGGGTGTCCGGGGCGCTCATCGGGCTGCCTCCTGGCCTGCGGCGGGGTCGGCGGCGCGCTCGGCCCGCCACCAGTCGACGAGGTCCCGCAGGCCGTCGGGCAGGTCGATGCGGGGGGTGAAGCCGAGGCGTTCGACGGCCCGCGTGGTGTCGGCGAGCCGGCGGGTGACGCCGTTGACGGCGCGGGCGGGCCCGTGTTCGGGTTCCAGTCCCTCGGCGTCCATGGCCCGGAGCAGGCCGAGGGCCAGCTCGCGCAGGCTGGTCTCGGTGCCGCTCGCGACGTTGAACACCTCGTCGGTCAGGTCCGATTCGGCGGCCAGCAGGTTGGCCCGGGCGATGTCCCGGACGTGGACGAAGTCCATGGTCTGGGTGCCGTCGCCGAGGATCAGCGGGGGTTCGCCGGCGGCGATCCGCTCCATCCACCGGATCAGGACCTCGGTGTAGAGGCCGTGGATGTCCATCCGGGGCCCGTACACGTTGAAGTACCGCAGGGCCACGTAGTCCAGGCCGTACATGGCGTGGAAGCTGCGCAGCATGCCCTCGTTGAAGGCCTTGGCCGCCCCGTAGAAGGTGTCGTTGTTGTACGGGTGGTGGCGTTCGGTGGTGGGGAAGGACTCGGCCAGCCCGTACACCGAGGCCGAGGAGGAGGCGATCACCTTTCCCGCTCCTGCGGCGACGGCCGCCTCCAGTACGTTGAACGTGCCGTCGACCATCACCTCGTTGGCCAGTCGCGGCTCTTCCGCGCACTGGGTGATGCGGATGGCGGCCAGGTGGAACACCAGGTCGGCGCCCTCGGTCGCCTTGTGCACGGCGGCCGTGTCGCGGATGTCGCCCTCGATGACGTCCACCACGCCGCTCTGCAGGGCGCGGGCCAGGTTGGCCCGGCGGCCCCGTACGAAGTTGTCGAGGACGACGACCTCGCGGGCCCCGCCCTCCACCAGCAGGTCGACGACGTGCGAGCCGATGGTGCCCGCTCCGCCGGTGACCAGGATCCTCTTGTCTCGAACCTTGCTCAACGCCTTGCCCCCACTGAAGTCTGTCGTGCTTGCTGCGTGCCGGGCCCGCCGCGGGTGTGCGTCGCGGCGGGCCGTGGCGTGACGGTGCGGTCGAACGGTCAGCGTCCGGTGCGCAGTCCGACGACCGCGCCGCGGAATTCCAGGCTGCGGGAGGCCGCCTCCAGGATGTCGAGCACCTGGAGGCCGGCCCAGCCGTCGGTGAGCGGCCGGCGGCCCGTGCGGACGGCGGCGGCGAACTCCTCGACCATGCTGCGCAGGGCCTCCTTCTCGCCGATCGCGGGCGCCACCATGTCGCCGCTGCGGTAGGAGACGAGCATGTCGCGGCGCTGGGCCTCGCCGATCTCCTGCGGGGCGGTCAGCTCCACTCCGCGGTCGTAGACGGCGATGCGCTGGGCGGGGTTCAGGTCGTCCCAGACCAGGGTGCGCTTGGAGCCGCCGACCATGGTGGTGCGGACCTTCACCGGGGAGAGCCAGTTGACGTGGACGTGCGCTATGGCACCGGTGTTGAGCTGGAGGGTCAGGTAGGACACGCAGGACTGGCCGGCGCCGATCGGGTCGGCGCCGTGCGCGGCGACGGCCACGGGCCGGACCTTGTCGGGGAGGATGAAGTCGAGGACGGAGAGGTCGTGCGGGGCGAGGTCCCACAGGACGTCCACGTCCTTCTGGACCAGTCCCAGGTTGATCCTGACCGAGTCGAAGAACTGGATCTCGCCGAGTTCGCCGGAGCGGACCATCTCGCGGATGCGGACCGCCGCCGGGGTGTAGCAGTAGGTGTGGTCGCACATGAGGGTGAGGCCGCGCTTCTCGGCCTCGGTGACCAGTCGCAGTCCGTCCTCGTAGGTGGCGGCGAGGGGCTTCTCCACGAGGACGTGCTTCCCGGCGCGCAGGGCGGCCAGGGCGACGTCGAGGTGGGTGCCGGCCGGGGTCGCGACGGCGACCGCCTCGACGGCCGGGTCGGCGAGGACCGCCCGGAGGTCGGAGGTGGCCTGGACCGTGGAGTACCCGCCGAGGACCCGGCGGGCCCGGTCGACGTCCAGGTCGCACAGCCAGCGGAGCCGGAACTCGGGGCTGGCCTGGAAGTTGCGGACGAGGTTGGGGCCCCAGTAGCCCGCGCCGACGACGGCGACACCTAACGGCTTCTTCAGCCCCCCGCCTGCTGCTGCGGTGTCCTGCCCCGCGTCCTTCGCGGTGTCTTTCACAGTGTTCCCCTTCTCCGTTCCGCGCACGCCCGCGGGCGTGACGACAACCCATGGCGGGGACGCGTGCGAAGGAAGGGGGTGCCGTCGGCGGCGGGCCGGGCGCCTGCGCGACCCGTGCATGACCCGCCCAACGGTGATGGCCCCCCACGACCGATGCCCTACGTGTTCCACGTACTTCCGCCCCCCGGCCGGCCCCGGCACCCCACGCGCCGCTCCGGCCCACGGACGGGCAGCCAGTTTCCCCCCGGCCGCCGCACCCGCCTCTTCCCCAACTGCCCTGCTCCGGCGGGACATCAGCGCTGCCGAAGCACGCCGAATCCGGTCGGCTCCGTTCAATCTAGACCACCATCCCTACGGCCGGGGCGAGTTGGGGGAAACAGCAGGAGCGGAGGTTCGGCGCGTGCATACTTCCGGGGTGACCAGCATCGTGATACCGGCCCACAACGAGGGCCGGGTCATCGGCCGCCTGCTCGACGCGCTCCTGGCCGAGGGCCCGGAACCGGGCCGTCCGGCGCCCGACATCGTCGTGGTGTGCAACGGCTGTACGGACGACACCGCCGCGGTGGCGGGCGCCCGCGGCGACCGCGTCCGGGTGGTGGAGATCCCGACCCCTTCCAAACACGCGGCACTTCGCGCCGGGGACGAGCACGCGCGGGGCTTCCCCCGGCTGTACGTGGACGCCGACGTCGTCCTCGACGCGGCCGGGGCAAGGGCCCTGGCCGAGGCCTTCGCCGCCGGTCCGGAGCTGCTGGCCGCGGCCCCCGGCCGGGACATCCCGCTGTCCGGCTGCGCCTGGCCGGTCCGCGCGTACTACCGGGTCTGGCAGCGGCTCCCGGCCGTCCGCGAGGGGCTGTTCGGGCGCGGGGTGATCGCGGTGTCGGAGCGGGGGCACGCCCGGCTCGCCGCCCTGCCGCCGCTGATGGCAGACGACCTGGCCGCCTCGCTCGCCTTCGCGCCCGGGGAGCGCCGGGTGGTCGAGGAGGTGCGGGTGGTCGTGCGGCCGCCGCGCACCTGGGCCGACCTGATCCGGCGGAAGGTACGGGCGTCCACCTCGTCCGCCGAACTGGAGGACTTTCAGGCGCAGTCGGGGACGGGTGCCGGCATGCGATCAGGATCGGGGACGGGATCGGGGTCGGGGTCGGGGTCGGGCGCAACGCAGCCGGCGCCGTCCGCGCGCACGGGGGGTGGCGACCTGGGGGCGCTGCTGCTGGCCCAACCGGCGCTGCTCCCCGGCATCGTGGTCTTCGTCGTGGCGGCCCTCGCCGCCCGCCGGGGGTCCCGCAAGGCCATCCGGACCGGGGACTTCTCCACCTGGCTGCGCGACGAGAGCAGCCGGCAGGACTGACCCCCGCCGGGCGGATCACGGCCGAATCCCTTCGTAAGCCGCCCGGTTGGCCCGTACACCCACTAGGGTTCCCCTCGCGCGGACGAACGTACGTACCCGCGCACGGCCGCGTCCGCGCGGCCCGGACCGTCGGCATCGGGAGCGAACGAGCGCATGTACCTGGCGGACCGCTCCGCGCCCGGCGGCACCGAGGGCGCACCGGGCGGCGGGACCGTCCGGTCCCGCGCCGTCGCCCCGGCCGTGCTCGCGCTGGGCACGGTGAGCCTGATCACCGACGTCTCCTCCGAGATGGTCAGCGCGGTCCTGCCGCTCTACCTGGTCGCCGGACTGGGCCTGAGCCCGCTCGGCTTCGGCGCGCTGGACGGGCTGTACAACGGGGTCAGCGCACTGGTGCAGTTACTGGGCGGCCACCTCGCCGACCGGGTCCGCAACCACAAGCTGATCGCCGGCATCGGCTACGGCCTGTCCGCCCTGTGCAAACCGCTGCTGCTGCTCGCGCACAGCCTCGGCCCGGTGGGCGTGGTCCTCGCACTCGAACGCACCGGCAAGGGGCTGCGCACCGCCCCGCGCGACGCGCTGATCTCCCTGTCCACCCCGCCCGGGGCACAGGGCCGGGCCTTCGGCGTGCACCGCGCCATGGACACCACCGGGGCCCTGCTCGGCCCGCTCGCGGCCTTCCTCATCCTGGGCGCGGCGGTCGACGGGTACGACGCCGTCTTCGGGGTCAGCGGCTGCGTGGCCGTCCTCGGGGTGGTGGTGCTGGTGCTGTTCGTCCCGTCCGGCGGCGCGCCGACCGGCCCCGGACGGCACGCATCCGGATCCGCCGGCGCCGGTACGTCCGCCACCGCTGCACCCGGCACCGGTACGTCCGGCACCGGGCCCGCGAAGCCGGCGGCGGTCGGCCTGCGCGAGGCCCTGGCCCTGCTGCGGCTCCCCCGGCTGCGGGCCCTCGCGGCCTGCGCCGCCCTGCTGGGGCTGACCACCGTCAGCGACGCCTTCCTGTACCTGCTGCTCCAGGACCGCACCGGCATCGGCGAGCGCTGGTTCCCGCTGCTCCCCCTGGGCACCGCCGCGGTGTTCCTGTTGCTGGCCGTGCCCGCCGGCGTCCTCGCCGACCGGATCGGGCGCCGCGCGGTGTTCCTGACCGGGCACGCCCTGCTGCTCGCCGGGTACGGGCTGCTGCTGTGGACGCCCGCCTGGCCGGCCCTGCCGTTCCTGGTCCTCGCGCTGCACGGCATGTTCTACGCAGCCACCGACGGGGTGCTGCCCGCCGCCGTCGGCGCGGCCGTGCCCGCCCGGCTGCGGGCCACCGGGCTCGCCGTCGTCGGCACCGGCCAGGCACTGGCCCGCTTCGGCTGCTCGCTCGCCCTCGGCGGCGCGTGGACGCTGTGGGGTCCGGGCCCCGCGCTCGCCGCCGCCGCGGCCGGCCTGTGCTGCTGCGCGGCCGTCGCCGGCTTCGTACTCCGCCCGACGGGACCGGACGGTGCTCCCGCCCCGGCCCGACGCTCCTGAGGAACCCGATGACGCGCTCCCGCCGCCTGCTCGTACTCGTCCTGGCCGTGCTGCTCCTCGGGGGGCTCGCCGCCGTGCTGGTGGTGCGCGCCGCCGCCCGCACCGAGCGGACCCGGGAGGGCGACCCCACGGTCGCCGAGGGCCGGGTCACCCTGGACCGGCCGGACGGCCTGGCGTTCCTCAACGGCGCGCCGGGCCCGCACCGCGGGTCCGTCGTCTCGGTCGCGGCCAAGGCGCCGGAGGGCGGGCGGACCGCCTCGGGCCTGAACTGCAAGCGGTTCCACGCCGCCGCCGGCACCGGGGTGTGCCTGGCCTCCACGCCGGGCGCACTAGCCCAGGACAACCGGGCGGTCATCGTCGACGCGGAGCTGCGGCCGGTGCGCAGCTTCCCCCTCGCGGGCACGCCCTCCCGGGCCCGGGTGTCCCCCAGCGGTCGGTTCGCCGCGTGGACCGTCTTCGTGTCCGGGGAGTCGTACGGGTCGGCGTTCTTCTCCACCCGTACGGCGATCGCGGACACCCGCAGCGGAACGCTGGAGGCGGACCTGGAGAAGTTCGCCGTCGTCGTCGACGGCAAGCCGTACACCGCGGCGGACGTGAACTTCTGGGGCGTCACCTTCGCCAAGGACGACGACACCTTCTACGCCACGCTCGGCACGGCCGGCCAGACGTACCTGGTGAAGGGCTCGATCGGGCAGCGCAGCGTCACCGCCCTGGCCAAGAACGTCGAGTGCCCGTCGCTGTCGCCCGACGAGACGCGGATCGCGTACAAGAAGCGGGTGCAGGGCGGGGCGCAGCTGTGGCGCGAGCACGTCATGGACCTGCGGACCCTGCGCGAGCACCCGCTCGCGGAGAAGCACAGCGTGGACGACCAGGCCCTGTGGCTCGACGACCGCACCGTGGCCTACGCCCTGCCCGCGGACGGGGCGGCGGACACCTCGGACCTGTGGACGGTCCCGGCGGACGGCTCGGGCGCACCCCGCCTCCTCGCCCCGGCCGCCTCCTCCCCGACCCGCCTCGGCTGACGGCGGCCGTGGCCGGATCCGCTCCCCCGCGGGCTCGTCGGGTGGTAGGTGTGCTGGTCGCTCGGTGTCGTCCGCAGGACGGGGGGAAGTGATGGCGGAAGGGGAGCCCGGGGCCGGCGGCGTGGGCCGCGCCGACGGCAGTGCCCAGATGCGGCACCTGACCACGGAAGTGGAGAAGATCGCCGCCGAGGCCAGGACCGGCGCGCAGCGGGCGCAGCGCCGCAGCAAACTCTGGAACGCCACCCACCTCGTCCTGGGCTTCCCGGCGGCGGTCCTCGCCGTGTTCTCCGGGGCGGCGGGGCTCGCCTCGGCCGACGCCCGGGTGCCCGCCGCCGTGCTGGCGCTGCTGGCCGCCGGGTTCTCCGCCGGGGCCGCGTTCCTGCGCGCCGAGGCACGCCAGATGGCCAATCTGCGTCGGCGGTACGCCTGGCAGGAGGTGGAGGTCCGGGCGAACCTGGCGCTGGCGCGGGAGGCGTACCTGGGCGAGGACGACCTGTACGCGGCACTGTCGCAGCTGCTCGAACTGCGCAGGGCCGTTCCGTCGAGTGCGATCGTCCTGGCCGAACTGGCCGCCCCGGCGGCGCCGGCGGTACTCCCGTCGGCCGTCCCGCCGCCGGCGGGGCCGCCGCCCGGGGGGTGAATCCGGCCCCTGGCGCCGCCGGGCGGGCCGGGGTCAGCGGCGGCGGCCGCGTCGTGTCTTCAGCTCGCCGAACCGGGGTGCGTCGCCTTCGCGGACGCGCTGCCAGGCGCGCCGGTAGAGGTCCGCGACCGGTTCGACCGGCACCAGGACGCCGAGGAGCGGCGCCCGCCCGGCGAGCAGCTCGTACATCGGGGCCTTCCACTCCTCCAGCGGCAGCCAGGGCGAGGCCGGCTCCACCCAGCCGCCGGGGAGGAACAGGGTGCGCCCGGCCCGGGTGCGGGCGGCCGTCACCACCAGGTCGGTGGCGGCCAGTTCGGCGCGGGCCGCCTTCAGCCGGGCCGGCTTCCAGCCCGTCCACCGGGCCGTGTTCCGGTCCGTGGGATCCGCCATCGCCAGCAGCATCAGGTACAGCACCGCCGCATCCCCGCCCAGCCCGTGCGCGGCCCGCACCTCGGCCACCAGTTCCGGCACCGACCGGCCCGGATCCTGCGGCCACCACGTACCGTCCTCGTCCACCACACCCGCCGCCGGCGCGCCCGGGTCGGCGAGCAGCGCCGCGAACCGCGGGTCGTGGACGCAGCGCAGGGCGGTCTCCACGGGGTACGGCCGCTGGTCGGTGCGGCGCAGCAGCGGCAGGTACGGGTCGCTGCCGGTGGAGTCCAGCAGGGTCGGGCGCAGCGCCGGCCGGGACGCGCCCTCGGTGCGGGGCAGGACCACCGCCCCGTACTCCTCGAAGTGCTCGGCCGTGCGGGTCGGGGCGCCGGCGGCCGTGCGGAACTCGGCCGCGCTCGTGTACGCGCCGACCTCCAGGAGTAGTTCCGGGGCCGCGAGCCGTTCCCGTACGGCGGTGAGCGCCGCCGGCAGGAGGGCCCGGACCGGGTCGCCGGCCGGCAGCCGGTGGGCCAGCCAGGCGACCATGGCCACCGCTCCGGTCAGCACGTCCGCGGAGAACGCCTCGGCGTCGGGGGCCGCGTGCACCGCCCGGCCTTCCTTCACCTCCCAGGGCGCGTCGGTGCTCAGCTGCGGGGCGGCGGCCGGATCGAGCACCGCGGGCAGGGAGCGCAGGGCGGGCCAGCGGGAGACGACCTCCCGGTGGGACTCGGCGGTCAGCCGTTCGGGGACCGGGACGCGGCGGCCGACCCGCTGGTTCCACACCGCGGCGGCCGCGGCCGCGTCGGGGCCGTCGGTCCACAGCCGGGCCGGGTCGGCGGGCAGCAGGGCCGCGACGAGGGAGCGGCGCAGTTCGGCGCCCAGCCGCCTGAGGTCGTCGCGGGCCACGGCGGCGTCGCCGGCCTTGACGCCGATCGCGTCCCGCTGCCCGGCGGTCAGGAAGCTGCGCTCGTGGTGGTCGACGGCGGGCAGACCGGCGACGACCAGCCGGGCCAGGGTGGCGGACACGCCGGTGAGCCGGGCGAACTCCTCGGCGGCCGCGGGCAGCCAGGGCGCGGGGCCCCGCTCCGCGGCCCCGTCGAGGAAGCGGGTGAGCCAGTCGGGGTCGCGTGCCGGGTCGCCGAGGGGGCTGTGGCGGCACGGGGTGTAGGGCTCGGGCACGGTGAACCGGCCGGCGGGGTCGTACTGCACGGCGGCGAGCTCGTAGCCGTCGGCCTTCGCCGTGCAGTCGCGGCCGGTGGCGAGGAAGGCTCCGCCGCCGAGGGGCAGGACGCTGCTGTGGTACGGGTGGCGAGCGGTGACCGGCTTGTTCAGGAGTTCGCGCTGGGCCAGGTGGACCCGGGCGAGCCGCCACCGGCCGGCGGCCGCAGAGGCCATGCCCAGCCCGTCGACGCGGCGCAGCAGGGCGAGGAGGGCCTGCCGCTGCTCGTCGGTGGTGGCCGCGGCGACGGCCCGGTAGGCGAGGGCGGCCGGCTGCTCCAGCAGCTGGGTCCAGGGCAGGGCGGTGAACGGCAGGCCGGGCATCTCGGTGTGCAGCCGGCCGGGTTCGGCCTCCGCCCCGGTGTCCTGCGCCACCTCGGCGAGGGCGGACAGGACGCGGAACAGGCCGTCGGTCCGGCCACTGCCCCAGCCGTACTGACGGGCTCCGGTCAGGCCGGACAACGCCTCGTCCACCAGGTCGTCCCAGGGACCGGGCGGGGTGCTCCGGTCCGTCTCGTCCGGCGCGGCGGCGGCCGCGGCGATGCGCGCGGTGACGGCGTCCAGGGTGGCCCGCTGGTCGAGGGCGAAGCCGATCCAGTCGGCGACGCCCCGGACCAGTACGGGGTCGGTGACCTGCGGCAGCGCCTCCCGTACCAGGGCGGTCAGTGCGTCGGCGGCCCCGGTGGCGTCCGCGGGGCCTGCCGTCCTGCGGGCTGCGGCGGCCGCGGCGAGCAGCGCGGCCGCCGTGTCCCGGTCCGCCGTGCGCAGCGCCGCCGAGCCCTGCGGGTCGCGCGGGCGCAGGCAGAACCAGTGGGTGGCGGGCGGCAGCTCGTCCGTGCTGACGCCGGCGGCGGCGTACGGGGAGCGGGGGTGCGACTCGGTGGTGGCCATGCCCTCCGGGTCGGTGAGCCGGAAGCGGCCCCCGTGCGCGGACAGGGCGCGCGGGCGGTCGTCGCCGGGGAAGGTGACCGCGGCGAGCGGGAGTCCCTCGGGGAGGGTGACGGTCCGTCCGGCGGTGTCGCGGGCCCGGTGCCCCTGACCGGGGACGTCGACGACGCGCAGGCCGAGGAGGCCGTCGACGGGTGCGCCGAGCACCGAGTCCTCCACGGTGGGCGCGGGCCGCAGCCAGCTGCTGCCCGCGCACAGGGTGCTGCCCTCGGGGAGGCCGTGCAGGGGTTCGGCGAGGAAGCCGGGCAGGGAGCGCCGGCCCACTGCGTTCGCGGCGGGGTCGTACGCGGCCCAGCCGGCGGGCTCGTCCGTGCCGTCGTCCCAGACCCAGTAGGCGTGTCCGTCGGACAGGGTGGCGCGTTCCTCCGGGAGAGCGGTGTCGCCGCGGTGCAGGATGCCCGCGCCGGTGGTGAGACCGCCGTCGGCCAGGGGAAGGGCGGTGTACTGGAGGCTGAGGCGCCAGGGGTTCTCGCCCGGGTCCAGGGTGAAGATCCGGTCGGGGGCGGTGTGCCAGTAGCCCTGCACTTCTCCGCCGCCGTACCAGGGACGCCAGCAGACGAGCAGCGCGCCGTCGACGTAGTGGAAGCCGACGGAGCGCCGGGCGGTGCCGGGGGTCCGCAGGTCGTGGACGAGGACGGTGGAGTGCGCGTCGATGACGCGGACCTGTCGTTCGCCCGCCACGATCAGGTGGGGCCAGGCGCTGACCACGGTGAGGTCCGGCTCGTTGTGGCGCGGTGCCAATGCGGCGACCGCCTCCTCCCAGGCGGGCCAGACCAGTTCCTGGAACAGCCCCCCGTTCAGGGTGCGGGCCAGCAGGGCCTCGACGTCGGTGGCGCCGGCCGCGGCCACCTCCTCCTCGGCGAGGGCCAGTGCCCGGGCGGGGAGCCAGGTGAGGCGCTGGACCGCCTGCGGCAGGCCGGGCAGTCCGGTGTCCGCGCAGGCCCGGGCCAGCGCGCGCACCCATGCGGTGAGCATCGGGCGGCCGCCGGGTGACGCGGCCAGGTGGTGGACGATGTCCTGGGTGGTGCTGTTGTCGTGGCAGGCGTCCAGGGAGCGGTCGAAGGCGGGCCGGAACCGCTCGTCGGCGGCGACGCCCAGCAGGTCGCAGCGTTCCTCCGCCGCGGCCCAGCCGGCCAGGTCGAGCTGGTCCCGGTCCCCCGGGTCCTCGACGGGGATGCCGAGGGAGAGCAGCCGGTCGAGCAGGGCGAGGTCCTGGACGCCGATCTTCAGGGCGGCGTCTTCCCGGTGCGGCGCGGCGAGTTCGGTGCGCAGCCGGTCGGCGCAGCGCTCCACGAGGCGGATCAGGGGCGGGAGTGCGGGCCGGGTGCCCCAGCCGGAGTGTCGGGCGGCGTGGAACCGTTCCAGCCAGCCGGCGGCGCCGTCGGCGCAGTGCTCCTCGGGGGTGGGCGTCTCGCAGGCCAGTGCGGCGGTGGCGCCCGAATCCTCCAGGATGTCCAGCCACAGGGCGGACAGTTCGCCGTTCCCGTCCTCCTCGCAGGCGGGCACGAGGGACAGCAGGCCGGCGCGGACGGCGGGCTGCCGGCGGCCGAGGGCGATCAGCGCGGCCTCGTGGGTCTTCCACCAGGCGGTGTTCGCACGGGATACGGCGGGCAGGGGCAGCAGTTCGGCGAGGTACTCCTGCTCGGCGGTGGCCGGGTCGAGGCCGGCCGCGCGGGCGAGCCGGCGCAGGGTGACGGAGGCCTGGGCGGACGGGGTCATACCGCCGGCGGTGCGGCGTATGCACAGGCGGCGGAAGCGCGCGTACGCCTCCGGGGCGGGCAGGCGCGCCTCCAGGTCCTTGCCGTGGCCGGTGAGCACCCGTACCGGGAGGGCTCCGGCCAGCGCGAATTCGAGGAGGACGGCGTCGAGGCGGTCCTCGTCGACGGGGAGGCCGTGGCTGGTCTCGCTCTTGCGGGCGCGGGCGAGCAGCTGCGCCGCGAACGCGGGCTTGCCGTTGGCGAGGAAGACGCGCGCGGCCTCCTCGCAGACGACCGGCAGGAAGTGCGGCAGGGAGCCGGCCAGCCGCTCGGCCAATTCGTGGCCGGCGGCCAGGGCTGCCTTGGGCGCGGTCCCGGCCCGGCGGGCGATCCGCTCCAGTTCGGGGACGAGGGCCAGGGCGTGGTGCCCGTCCTGCGGGTGGTGGACCAGCAGCCATTCCGGGAAGCCGAGCTCCCGGCGGCGGCCGAGGCCGACGACGGCCGGTTCGCCGTCGGGCTGCAGGCCGAGGAAGCCGGCGGCGCGGTCCTCGGCGGCGCCCAGTTCGGCGGCGGAGAGGCGCACCACGACCCGGTCGTCGTCGGCGAGCCCGGGGTGGCGGTAGGCGCGGGCGGTGAGCTCCACGGCCTCGGGCCCGGCGCCTCCGGTGCCGTACGGGAGTACCGCGCCGGCCTTGAGGAGCAGTTCGGCCTCGCTCGCGCGGCCGGGCGGGTCCGCCGCGGTGCTGCGGGTGGCGCCGGTGGTGGTTGTGCTGGTGGTGTCGGTGGTCATGTGGTGCCGCCCCCTTCGGTGGTGTGGCCGAAGTACGGTGCGGCGGCCCCCGCGTGCCGCGCGTCACCCCCCGGGGTCGCGGTACGGAGTGGACCTTAGCGGCCCCCACCGACAGCGAAGGGGGGGGGGGGGGGGGGGGGGGGGGGGGGGGGATTCCGCCCCCCTCCCGGGAAGGCGGGGGGGTTGGGTGCGGGGGGGGGGGGGGAAAAGGAAAAAGAAAACCCACGCGCGTGCGATCCCCAAG
>NZ_JBVHVT010000039.1:0-76115 GCF_055564695.1 Streptomyces sp. NPDC029014 | reverse complement strand
ACAACCACCCCAAAGCCCCACCCAGGAGCAAAGATCCCCCCCCCCTTCCCCGGCCAGGTCGGGGAGGAACACCCCACCACTGAGGGGGCCGCCACGCCGCAGCGTGGCGCCCCTCTCGCCGTCCCCCCCGTTTGGCATGATCACCCCCGAAGATCCACAACGTGAGGGGCGGGACGACATGACCGAGCGCCGCAGGGTGCTGCTCACCGGGGCCGGAGCCGTCGCCGGACTGGCCGGCGCGGCCTCCATATCCGCCGCCGCGCCGGCCGCTGCGGCATCCGTTCCGGACTGGTTCGACGTCAAGGCGTACGGCGCCGTCGGGGACGGCGCCACCGACGACACGCCGGCCGTCCAGCGGGCCCTCGACGCCGCCCGCGCCGCCGGCGGCGGCACCGTCCACTTCCCCGCCGGGACCTATCTGGTCCGGCCCGCCGCCGGGAAGACCGCGGCCCTCAGCGTCGACGGCGACGGGATCCGCCTGACCGGCTCCGGCGCGAAGACCTCCACCCTGCTCAAGGGCGCCGACTGCACCCTGCTGAAGATGTCCGGCACCGGCCCCGCCTACTCCACCGGCGCCACGCACCGCCGCTACTGCTCCATCGAGAACCTCGGCTTCAACGGCAACCGCAAGACCGGCCTGCTGCTGGAGCTCTACTACAACAACAACTCCTACTTCCGCGACCTCTTCATGTCGGCCAACAACGACATGTGCATCGACGCCGTGGAATTCTGGGACTCCCGCTTCTACAACCTCGTCATCGAGGAGTGCACCGGCCCCGCCGGCAGCACCAAGCAGCCCAACATCTGGCTGCGCAACGCCTCCTCCGCCACCAAGGGAACCTGGGGCCACAGCGAGGACAACATCAACCAGATCCACTTCATCGGCTGCCGCCTGGAGGCCTTCGGCACCGGCGCGCTGTGGATCGGCCAGGGCGCCGTCACCACCAACAACCCCAACGGGATCTACCTCACGGACTGCAAGTTCGAGACCTCCCGCATGCAGGGCGGCCCCCACCTGAAGACCGACGCCGGCTGCCGGCACGTCTACGCCACCAACATCTACTGCTACGCCGGCGACTTCGCCCCCGGAGCCCCCGCCACCGCGCAGAACGTCATCGCCTGGGCGGCCGCCGCCAGCGCCCTGGAGAACGTCGTCATCGCCAACGGCGGCAAGCCCACCGTCAACGCCGGCGTCGCCCTCTACTCCGGCCCCGGCTCCACCGCCGTCCTGCGCAACGTCGTCGGCCTCTACGAGACCGCCCCCGCCGGCCCGCACGTCTACTACGAGCAGTCGAGCACCGGCGACTTCCGGGTGGAGAACAGCTACGGCACCAAGGGCGGGCAGTCCGGCGGCACCGTCCCCACCAGGAACGCGGCCAACCCGCCGCTGCGGCTGGTCCCCGGCCCGGTCACCGACGCCTCGTTCACCCGTCAGCCCGTGGACGGCACCATGGCCGTCGACTCCACGAACAAGCGGCTGTACGTCCGCGTCGGCGGCCAGTGGCTCTGGTCACCCCTCAACGCCTGAGATCCCGGGACGCGGCCCGGCAGCCCGTCGCCCGGCCGGTCGACCGACCGGCCGGCCGCCGGGGTGGGCAACGCTCAGGAGTAGGCCGGCGACTCCCGGCGGGACAGCGCCACCACCCGCTCCGCACCCGCCAGCACCGCCGGATCCACGAACCGGCCGTCGGGCAGGGCCACCGCCCCCGGGCTGCGCCGCGCCGCCGCGACGATCTCCTCGGCGGCACTGACCTCCTCCGGGGCGGGCAGGTAGGCCCGCTCGATCACCGGCAGCTGCCGCGGGTGGATCGCCGCCCGGCCCAGGAAGCCCAGCGCCCGACCCCGGGCGCAGGACGCGGCGAGCGCTTCCATGTCCCGGATGTCGGGGAACACCGACTGGGCGGGCGGCGCCAGCCCGGCCGCCCGGGCGGCCACCACCACCCGCGAACGCGGCCAGTCCAGCCCGGCCTCCCCGCTGATGCCCAGGTCGGCGCAGAGGTCGGCCTCCCCCAGGGACAGCCCGCGCAGGGCGGGGTGCGCGCGGGCGATCTCGTACGCACGCTCCACCGCCAGCGCTGATTCCAGCAGGGCGTGCAGGGCCACCCCGCCGGTGCGGTCCGCGGCCTGGGCGACCTGCTGCGGGGCGGTGACCTTCGGCAGCCGCAGCCCGGACAGGCCGCGCAGCCCGGTCAGTGCGGCCAGGTCGGCCCCGCCCCAGGGGGAGTCGAGGGCGTTGACGCGGACGTGGACGGCGACCGGGGGCCGCTCGGCGAGCAGCTCGGCGGTGGCGGCGCGGGCGTACTCCTTGCGGGAGGCCGACACCGCGTCCTCCAGGTCGACGATGACGGCGTCGGCCCCCGAGCGCAGGGCCTTCGCGACCACCCCCGGGCGGTCGCCGGGTACGTAGAGCCAGGTCAGGATCATAGGGCCCCCTCCATCCGGAGCGCGCTGATCTCGGCCCCGGTCAGGCCGAGCTCGGTGAGGACGGCGTCGGTGTCCGCGCCGTGCGGGCGGCCCGCCCAGCGGATCCCGCCGGGCGTCTCGGACAGACGGAACAGGATGTTCTGCATCCGGAGCGGGCCGAGCTCCGGGTCCTCGACCTCCGTGACGGTGTCCAGGGCCGCGAACTGCGGATCGGCCAGGACGTCCCGTACGTCGTACACCCGGGCGATCGCCGCCTCCGCCTCCTCGAAGGCGGCGACCACGTCGTCGGCCTTGTGGCGGGCGATCCAGCCGCCGACCGCCTCGTCGAGCACGGGCGCGTGGGCGGCCCGGCCGGAGCCGGACGCGAACCACGGCTCGGCCGCCAGCTCGGGCCGGCCGACCAGGCGCAGCACCCGCTCCGCCACGGACTGCGCCGAGGTGGAGACCGCCAGCCAGCGGCCGTCGGCGCTGCGGTAGGTGTTGCGGGGGGCGTTGTTGACGGAGCGGTTGCCGGTGCGCGGCTGAACGTAGCCGAGCTGGTCGTACCAGAGCGGGTGCGGGCCCAGCACGGTCAGGATCGGCTCGATGATCGCCAGGTCCACGACCTGCCCGCGGCCGGTGCGGTCCCGGCCGGCGAGGGCCGTCATCACCGCGTACGCGCAGGTCAGCGCGGCGATCGAATCGGCCAGCCCGAACGGCGGCAGGGTCGGCGGGCCGTCCGGCTCCCCCGTGATCGCGGCGAAACCGCTCATGGCCTCCGCGAGGGTGCCGAAACCGGGGCGGCGGGCGTAGGGGCCCTGCTGGCCGAAGGCCGTGACCCGGGCGAGGACCAGCCGCGGGTTGGCGGCGGACAGCTCGTCCCAGCCGAGGCCCCACCGCTCCAGGGTGCCGGGGCGGAAGTTCTCGACGACCACGTCGGCGGTGGCGGCCAGCCGCAGCAGGGTGTCCCGGCCGCCGGGGGTGGACAGGTCCAGGGTCATCGTCCGCTTGTTCCGGCCCAGCAACTTCCACCACAGGCCGATCCCGTCCTTGGCGGGGCCGTGCCCGCGGGAGGGGTCGGGGCGGCCCGGATGCTCGACCTTGACCACCTCGGCCCCGAAGTCGCCGAGCAGCGTGGCGGCGAGGGGCCCCGCGAACAACGTGGCCAGGTCGAGCACGCGCAGCCCGGCGAGCGGCCCGGCCCCGGCCCCGCCCGCGCCCGCGGTGTCGGGGTCCGGGTCGGGCGGTTCGGCGTCCGGCGCGGTCGGGGTCATGAACCGGCGCCGGCGGTGAAGGCCGCGTCGGTCTCGGCCCGCGCCGGCATCGAGTCCTGGGCCCCCGGCCGCTGCACCGACAGGGACGCCGCCGTCGCCGCCCACGCCAGTGCCTCCCGTACCGGCCGGCCCTCGCCCAGCGCCACCGCCAGCGCCCCGACGAACGTGTCCCCGGCCGCCGTGGAGTCCACCGCACGCACCCGGGGCGCGGGCACCACGTACGGCTCCCGCCCCCGCACCGCGTACAGCGCGCCCGCCGCGCCCAGCGTGACCACCACCTCCGGAACCCGCTCCAGCAGTGCCGCGGCCGCCTGATGGGGGTCCGTCAGGCCGGTCAGCGCCGCCGCCTCGTGCTCGTTGGGCACCAGCAGGTCCACCGAGGACAGCAGCTCCGCCGGAAGCGACTGCGCCGGCGCCGGCGTCAGCACCGTCCGGACGCCGTGCGCGCGGGCCGCGCGGGCGGCCGCCCGCACCGCGGACAGCGGCACCTCCAACTGGAGCAGCAGCGCCCCGGCGGCGGCGATCCGCGCCTCGTCGCCCGCCTCCAGGTCCGTCAGCCGGGCGTTGGCGCCGGGGATGACGATGATGCTGTTGCCGCCCTCGTCGTCGACGGTGATGTGCGCGGTGCCGCTGGCGCCCTCCACGGTCCGCAGGCCCGCCGTGTCGACCCCGGCCGAGGTGAGCGCGGAGCGCAGCCGTACGCCGAACTCGTCGGCGCCGACCGCGCCGATCATCACCACCTCCGCCCCGCACCGGGCGGCGGCGACGGCCTGGTTGGCGCCCTTGCCGCCGGGGACGGTGCGGAACGCCCGGCCGGTGACGGTCTCCCCGAGGCGGGGGGCCTTGGGGACGTAGGCGACGAGGTCCATGTTCGTACTGCCGAGCACGGCGATGGCCGTCATGAGCGTGCTGCCTCCTGTGCGGTGAGCTGGGCGAGGGTGTCGAAGCCGATGCCGTCGAAGCCGGCGACGGTGGTCGCCAGGCGGTTCTTCAGGGGCGCGGCCCAGCGGTCCGGGACCCGGCCGGCCACCAGGGCGGCGACCGAGCCGGCGGTCGCCCCGTTGGAGTCGGTGTCCCAGCCGCCTGAGACGGCACGGCAGACCGAACGGGTGAAGTCACCGTCCGCGTGGGTCAGGGCGGCGGCGACGAGCGCGGTGTTGGGGACGGAGTGGACCCAGTGGTAGTGACCGTAGCGGGCGTGCAGCCGGTCCACGACGCGGTCGAAGTCCCGTTCCTCGCGCGCCGCCCGGATCGCGTGGCGGACGGCCTCGGCGAGGCGCGCGCCGGGTGGTACGACGGCCAGCCCGGCCCGCAGCGCGCCGTGCACGTCGGCCCGGCCGGACGCCGCCTCCGCGATGGCCGCCGCGGCGAACAGGGCGGCGTACAGGCCGTTGCCGGTGTGGCTGAGCGCGGCGTCCCGACCGGCCTGCTCGGCGGCGGCCCGCGGGTCGCCGGGGTTGGTCCAGCCGTGGACGTCGGCGCGGATGAGGGCGCCGATCCACTCCCGGAAGGGGTTGTGGTGGGTGGCCGTCGCCGGGGGCTCCAGCCCGAGCAGCAGGTTCCGGTACGCGGTGCGCTCGGCGGTGAAGGTCCGGCCGGCGGGGAGCTCGTCGAGCCAGAGCCGGCCGACGTCGGCGGTGGTGAAGCGGCGGCCGTGACGCCGCAGGAGCAGCAGGTTCAGCAGCGGGTAGTCGAGGTCGTCGTCCTCGGGCGCGCCGTCGATGTTCTCGGCGAGGGAGGTGGCGGCGGAGCGGCGGTTCCACGGGTACGCGGCCAGCAGGTCGGGCGGCACGCCGCGGGCGGTGAACCAGTCGTCCAGCGGCCAGTTCCCGGCCGCCCGGGCCAGCGCCCGGATCCCCTCCAGCGGCAGCTTCTCCACCGGCTTCCCGAGCACGCACCCCACGGCCCGCCCCACCCAGGCCGCCTCCAGCCGCCCCACCAACCCACCGCCCGGCCCCCCACCACTCCGGGCCCCGTCGGGCCCGGCGTCGGTGGATCGGGGACGGGCCCCGGCGCTCTCCGCCCCGGTGCGCCCGGCTGACGGGGGTCCGGTGGGGGAGGAGGGGCAGGGGAGGGCGGCCAGTTCGGCCAGGAGCCGGACGGCCAGGTCCCGGAGTTCCGGCGGGGCCGGGTCGGCCGAGGCGCCGGCCCGGGCGGGGGCCGGGTGGCCGCCCGCCGCCAGCCAGCGGCGCAGCAGCGGCTCCGCGTCCCGCCCGTCCTCCGCGGCCTGCCGCAGCTCGTGGCCGACGAGGTCCTCCGGCTGCACCCAGGTCAGCCGCAGCCCGCCGCCCGGCGCGCCCCTCACAGGGCCGCGATCGTCGCGAAGGCCGCCTCGTGGGCGCGGCGCCGCGACCGGTCCAGGGCGAAGACCTCCCGGGCCACCGCCGCCAGCGCCGTCGCCGGCGCGTGCAGGTCGAGCCGGCTGGCCTCCGCGACCTGCTTGGCCCAGCCCGTCGGCACCGCGGCCTCGCCCGCCAGGGCCCCGGCGACCGCCCCCGCCATGGTGGCGATGGAGTCGCAGTCCCGCCCGTAGTTGACCGCTCCGAGCACGGCGTCCTCGTACGCGCCGCCCGCCACGACGAGCATGCCGAGCGCGACCGGCAGCTCCTCGATCGAGTGCAGCCGGGACGGCCGCCGGGCGGCCAGCGACGGCGTGCGGTAGTCCGGTCCGACCGAGTCGTACGGGGCCACCGCCGCCCGCAGCGGCCCCAGCGCCGACTCGAAGTCCCGGTGGCGTCCGGCCACTTCGCAGACCGCCTCGATCGCGGCCCGCGTACCGTCCTTGGCCAGGGCGAGTGCGGCGTCCACCACCGACGACACCGTCGCCCCCGGCGCGCACGCGGCCGCTACCGCCGCCGCGAGGACCCCGGCGGCCTCCCGCCCGTACGAGGACTGGTGGGCGCCCGCGATGTCCAGCGCCTCCGCGTACGCGCCCGCCGGATTGCCCGCGTTGACGATGCCGACCGGCGCCACGTACATCGCCGCACCGCAGTTGACGATGTTCCCGGTGCCGGCCTCGCGCGGGTCGACGTGCCCGTAGTGCAGACGGGCCACGATCCACTTCTCGGCGAGGAAGACCCGCTGGAGGGGGAGGGCCTCGGCCTCCAGTTCGGGGATCCACCGCGGCCGGGTCATCAGGTCGGGGACCAGGTGCTCGGCGACCGCGTACGCGTCCAGGTGGTCGCGTACGGCCTCGTAGACCCGGACCAGGGCGTGCGTCATGAGGGTGTCGTCGGTGACGCGGCCGTCGCCCTTGTGGTACGGGGCGATGGGGCGGGCGGTGCGCCAGTCCTCGTACCAGGGGCCGACGATGCCGTGGACGCGGCCGCCGTGGCGCTGCGCGATCTGGTCCGGGGACCAACCCTCCACCGGGCCGCCGAGGGCGTCGCCGACGGCGGCCCCGACGAGGCAGCCGGCCGCCCGGTCTTCCAGAGTGAGCGTCATGTCCGAATCATCCCTTGGTTGAGGTGAGTTCCGTGCGAGCGAGCAGCGCGGCGAGTTCCACGAGGTCGGTGCCGGCGAGGCGGGGCAGGGCGCAGCCGGAGAGGACCCGGCAGGCCTCGCGCCAGGCGGCGGGGACGGAGTCGCCGCCGCCGAGGGCGCCGGTGAGCGCGCCGGCGAGGGCGGGGGCGGAGTCCGCGACCCGGGACAGGCAGGCCGCGGCGGGCACGGCGTCGATCACACGGCCGCGGGAGGCGGTGGCCAGGGCGAGGGCGACCGGGACGGTCTCGGCGGCGGCGATGCCGTAGCTGTACACGTGGTCGACGATCTCGTGTTCGAGGGTGGGGACGATGGCGAAGGCGCCGCCGCCCTCCATGTGGGTACGGGCGAGCTTGACGGCGTGGCGGGCGTTGCGGCCGATCTCGGTGGCCCCGGGGAGCTGGGCGAGGGCGGCCTCGACGGCGGTGTCGGGGTCCGCGCCGGCGAGGGCCGCGGCGACGGCGGCGGCCATGGCGCGGGCGCCGTGGACGCCGTCCCCGTCCTGCGTGTAGCGGGCGTCGAACTCGGCGAGGTCGGCGGCCGCGGCCGGGTCGCCGGGGTGGACGGCGGCGAGGACGCAGGCGCGGACGCACGCGGCGTCGTCGAAGTAGTGCGGGTTGTCGTGGCCGGTGGCGGGCGGGCGCAGCCCGGCGGCGAGGTTGCCGAGGCCGGCCCGTACGGAGATCCGGGCGCGCAGCGGGAGCACGGCGGACTCGACCTCGGGGGCGCGTTCCGCGGCGGCGGCGATCTCGCTGGCCAGGGCGTTCCAGGCGAGGTCGATCGCGGCCCGCATCCGGCGGGACCGGCTGAGGTCGCTGAGCAGGCCCTCGGCGGCGGTGAGCACGGACTCGGCGGCGAACGCCGCCCACTCGGCGTCGTCGGACGGGCCGAGCAGCAAGGGCTCCGGGGGCTGGTTCAGTGCGATGGGGACGGGGAGGGTGGTGGTGGCGTTCTGCTCGGCGAACGTGTCCAGCTCACGGGTGAGCCGGCGGGTCCACTCGGGCATCCGGCTGGCCCGGTGCCGGGCGGCGGGCCACCCGGCGGCGTCCCCGGCCGCGAGCCCGAGCAGCAGCCCCTCGATCCGCCCCCGCCGCGCCTCCCCGCCGCAACCCGCCCCACCCCCGAGGCCGCCGCCCGGTCCGGCCGAGGGCGCACGGCCCGCCGGGGCCCGGCTGCCGGCCGCGACCCCGAGCCCGCTGCCCGCCCCGGCCGCACCCCCGGCGGCGACCCCGAGCCCGCCGTGCGCGAGGGCCGCGGGTGTACAGGTGGCCGTGGCCGCGGGCCCGCCACCCGCCCTGGTCGCGGGCCCGCCACCCGCCCCGGTCGCGGGCCTGTCGGCCTTCACGGTCGCGGGCCGGTCGCCCGTCATGGCTCCGGGGCCGCCGCCCGTCACGGTCACGGGGCCGCCGCGCGGCATGGCTGCGGGTTCGCCCCCCGCCGTAGCGCCGGGCGCGCGGCGCGGCACCGGCGTGGAAGGGCCGCTCGGCGCGACCCCGGGGCCGCCGCGCGGCACGCCGCCCGCGTCGCCCGGCAGCGCCGCGGGCGGGCCTTCGGCCTCGGGGTGGCGGGGCTGGGGCCACGCCGGGGCCGTTCCCGGCCGCTCGTCCGGTTGCGGGACGCGGTCGTCGCCGCGGGCGAGGGCCGTGGTGGGCGGGGCGACCGGGGTGGGGGCCGGGGGAGGTGCGGCCCCGGGCCGGTCCGGGGCGGGAGCGTGGGGCGCCGGGTCGGGGGCCTGCGGTGGGGTCATCGGGGGGTCTCGGATTCCGGGGTGAGGAGGTCGGCGACGTCCACGACGTGGTAGCCGCGCATCGACGGCAGGCACCGGCCGCGTACCGGCCCGATCGCCGACGCCCACGCCTCGGGGATGGCGCCGACGCCGCCCAGCGCCCCGGCGAGGGCGCCCGCCAAGGCCGCCGTGGTGTCCGCGTCGCGGCCCATGTTCACCGCGGTGAGCACCGACTCGGCGAAGTCCCCGCGGCAGGCGGCGAACGCCCCGAAGGCCAGGCCGACGGCCTCCGGGGCCAGGTCGGTCCACGGGTAGCCGCCGATGACCACCGCGGAGCGGACGGCCCGTTCGCCGCGCGGGGCGGCGGTCACGGCCCGGCGCAGGGAGCGGGCGGTCCAGGAGTCCGGCGGGATGACCGACAGGGCGGCGGAGACCACCGATGCGGGTCCGGCCCCGGCCATCGCCGCCGCGACGCCCGCGGCGACGGCCTGGCCGCCGTAGATGCCCTCCCCGTCGTGGCTGACGGTGCCGTCGATCGCGACGAGCCGGGCGGCTTCCGCGGGCCGGCCCGCCGCGAACACCCCGAACGGCGCGGCCCGCATCGCCAGCCCGTCCGACCAGGCGTGCCGGTGCTGCGCCGAGATGGGCGCCGCGAGTCCGCGGCGCAGGTTCTCCAGCGTGCCCCGCTCGGAGAACCCGGCCCCGCGGAACGGCCCCTCGTCCAGGTCGGCGATCCAGTGGTGCCAGGCGCGCTCCACGTGCGCGACGGTGAGCGCCGAGCCGTGGCGGGCGAGCAACAGCCCCGAGAAGACCGCGTACTCCGTGTCGTCGGTGCCGGTCGGGTCCTCGGTGACGAAGCCCTCGATCCGCCCCCACTGCGCGCGGATCTGCGACGGTTTCATGTTCTCCGCCGGGGCGCCGAGCGCGTCGCCCACCGCGAGGCCCAGGAGGGCGCCCCTGGACCGTGCGAGGAGGACCTGCGGGGGGCAGGGACCGCCCGGAGTGCGTGCAGCGGTGAGCTCCATGGCGCGCGCCTCTCCATCCGAGGGGGCTGGACGGGGCCATCGTGACCCCTAGGGGGATTTGTGTCATGACATACGGTTTGTCGGTCGTCGCGAAACACCCCGCCCGTACCGTCGTCACCCGGTCGCCGACCCCCAAATGCCCAGGTAAGTACGGCCTTCCTTGCTGGCGGGCAACAGAAATCGTGCGTAGTTTCGAGGTGTTGAGGGGGGCGGAGCGTGCCAGGGCTCCCGTGTGCCCGCCGTACGGACAAAAGGGGAGATACAACGCATGTCCATCATCGACATCGAAGCACCGCTGCACACGGCCCACCGGGACAACCACACCCACCGGGACGTCAACGGCGGCTGGCTGCGGCCGGCCGTGTTCGGTGCCATGGACGGCCTCGTCTCCAACCTCGCCCTGATGACCGGCGTGGCCGGCGGTGCCGTCGCCCCGCACACCGTCGTCATCACCGGACTGGCCGGTCTCGCGGCCGGCGCCTTCTCGATGGCCGCCGGCGAGTACACCTCCGTCGCCTCGCAGCGCGAGCTGGTCCTCGCCGAACTCGACGTCGAGCGCCAGCAGTTGCGCAAGCACCCCGTCGACGAGATGGAGGAGCTGGCCGAGCTGTACGTCTCGCGCGGCGTCACCCCCGCCCTCGCCCGCGAGGTCGCCATGCAGCTGTCCCGCGACCCCGAGCAGGCCCTGGAGATCCACGCCCGCGAGGAGCTCGGGATCGACCCCGACGACCTGCCGTCGCCGCTGGTGGCCGCGGCCTCCTCGTTCGGCTCCTTCGCCCTGGGCGCGCTGCTCCCCGTCCTGCCCTACCTGCTCGGCGCCACCGCCCTGTGGCCCGCGGTGCTGCTCGCCCTGGTCGGGCTCTTCGCCTGCGGGGCCGTCGTCTCCAAGGTCACCGCCCGGTCCTGGTGGTACAGCGGCCTGCGGCAGCTCCTGCTGGGTGGCGCGGCCGCGGGTGTGACGTACATCCTGGGAACCTGGATCGGCGCAGCCATAGGCTGACCGCACAACGAATGAGACACTATGCAGAGCGCAACATAAGTAGTCCGTTACCCGGCGGTTTCAAGTCCGTGTCCGCCGGGCATCACAGAGCCGGGCGCGCAGGGCAATGATGCCCAGATGCCTGCGCCGGACCCCCGCCCAGCGTCGTGCCGCGGCACACGCCGCGATCCACTCTGACCTGCAACGCCACACCCCGTGCCAGACCCTTGTGCACACCATCTCTGCCCCGTGCGGTGTCCGCATGGTGAAACGCCGATATCCGCTTCCCGGGATACCGGCCATCATGTAACCTGCACGAAATTTCGCAGAGGGCCAACGTCGTCCCTCGGCTATGCACCAATGCCACGACGACGACGGGAGAGCCGATGCGTTCCGCATCCACGCACTCCGCGACCGGCCTCAGCAACACCGCCTGGTCGCACATGGACGGTCGCCCCGCCCGACAGGGCATGTACGACCCGCGCAACGAGCACGACGCCTGCGGCGTCGGCTTCGTGGCCAACCTCAGCGGCGAGGCCGGCCACGCGCTGGTCGAACAAGCGCTGACCGTACTGCGGAACCTCGAGCACCGCGGCGCCACCGGCTCCGAGCCGGACTCGGGCGACGGAGCCGGCATCCTCTGCCAGGTCCCGGACGCCTTCCTGCGCGAGGCCGCCGGATTCCCGCTCCCCGCCGCCGGCGCGTACGCCGTCGGCATCGCCTTCCTCCCCGCCGACGCCGCCGCACGGGCCGTCGCCGTGGAGCAGATCGAGGCCGTCGCCGCCGAAGAGGACCTCACCGTCCTCGGCTGGCGCGAGGTCCCGGTCACCCCCGACCTGCTCGGCAACGGCGCCCGCGCCACCATGCCGGCCTTCTCGCAGCTCTTCGTCACCGACGGCGAGACCACCGGGATCGCCCTGGACCGCAAGGCCTTCGTGCTGCGCAAGCGCGCCGAACGCGAGGCCGGGGTCTACTTCCCCTCGCTGTCCGCCCGCACCATCGTCTACAAGGGCATGCTGACCACCGGCCAGCTGGAGCCCTTCTTCCCGGACCTCTCCGACCGCCGCTTCGCCTCGGCGCTCGCCCTGGTCCACTCCCGGTTCTCCACCAACACCTTCCCGTCCTGGCCGCTCGCACACCCGTACCGGTTCGTCGCCCACAACGGCGAGATCAACACGGTCAAGGGCAACCGGAACTGGATGCGGGCCCGCGAGTCCCAGCTCGCCACCGAGGCCTTCGGTCAGGGCGCCCTCGACCGGATCTTCCCTATCTGCACCCCGGACGCCTCCGACTCCGCCTCCTTCGACGAGGTCCTGGAGCTCCTGCACCTCGGCGGCCGCTCGCTGCCGCACGCCGTGCTGATGATGATCCCGGAGGCCTGGGAGAACCACACCTCCATGGACCCGGCCCGCCGCGCCTTCTACCAGTACCACTCCACGATGATGGAGCCCTGGGACGGCCCGGCCTGCGTCACCTTCACTGACGGCACCCAGGTCGGCGCGGTCCTCGACCGCAACGGTCTGCGCCCCGGCCGCTACTGGGTCACCGACGAGGGCCTCGTCGTGCTCTCCTCCGAGGTCGGCGTCCTCGACATCGACCCCGCCAAGGTCGTCCGCAAGGGCCGCCTCCAGCCCGGCAGGATGTTCCTCGTCGACACCGCCCAGAATCGGATCATCGAGGACGACGAGATCAAGGCCGAGCTGGCCACCGCCGCCCCGTACGCCGAATGGCTGGAGTCCGGCGAGATCGAACTCACCGACCTGCCCGAGCGCGAGCACGTCGTCCACACCCACGCCTCGGTCACCCGCCGCCAGCAGACCTTCGGCTACACCGAGGAAGAGCTCCGCGTCATCCTCGCGCCGATGGCCCGCGCCGGAGCCGAGCCGATCGGCTCCATGGGCACCGACTCCCCGATCGCGGCCCTCTCCGAGCGCCCCCGGCTCCTCTTCGACTACTTCACCCAGCTCTTCGCGCAGGTCACCAACCCGCCGCTGGACGCCATCCGCGAGGAGCTCGTCACCTCGCTCGTGTCCTCCCTCGGCCCGCAGGGCAACCTGCTGGAGCCCACCGCCGCGTCCTGCCGCAGCGTGACGCTCCCCTTCCCGGTGATCGACAACGACGAGCTGGCCAAGCTCATCCACATCAACGCCGACGGCGACATGCCCGGCATGAAGGCCGCCACCCTCTCGGGCCTCTACCGGGTCTCCGGCGGCGCCGACGCCCTCGCCGCCCGGATCGCCGAGATCCGCGCCGAGGCCGACGCCGCCATCGCGGGCGGCGCCCGCCTCATCGTCCTCTCGGACCGGCACTCCGACGCCGAGCACGCGCCGATCCCGTCGCTGCTGCTCACCGCCGCGGTGCACCACCACCTCATCGCCACCAAGCAGCGCACCCAGGTGGGCCTGCTCGTCGAGGCCGGTGACGTCCGCGAGGTCCACCACGTCGCCCTGCTCATCGGCTACGGCGCCGCCGCCGTCAACCCGTACCTCGCCATGGAGTCCGTCGAGGACCTGCTGCGCGACGGCACCTTCATCGAGGGCATCGAGCCCGAGAAGGCCATCCGGAACCTGATCTACGCCCTCGGCAAGGGCGTCCTGAAGGTCATGTCCAAGATGGGCATCTCCACCGTCGCCTCCTACCGCGGCGCCCAGGTCTTCGAGGCCGTCGGCCTCGACGAGCAGTTCGTCGAGACGTACTTCCAGGGCACCGCCACCAAGATCGGCGGCGCCGGCCTCGACGTCATCGCCAAGGAGGTCGCCGCCCGCCACGCCAAGGCCTACCCCGCCTCCGGGATCGCCCCCGCGCACCGCGCGCTGGAGATCGGCGGCGAGTACCAGTGGCGCCGCGAGGGCGAGCCGCACCTGTTCGACCCGGAGACGGTCTTCCGCCTCCAGCACGCCACCCGCAACCGCCGGTACGACATCTTCAAGAAGTACACCGACCGGGTGAACGAGCAGTCCGAGCGCCTCATGACGCTCCGCGGCCTCTTCGCCATCAAGACCGACCGGCCGTCGATCCCCGTCGACGAGGTCGAGCCCGTCTCCGAGATCGTCAAGCGCTTCTCCACCGGCGCCATGTCGTACGGCTCCATCTCCCGCGAGGCGCACGAGACCCTCGCCATCGCCATGAACCAGCTGGGCGGCAAGTCCAACACCGGCGAGGGCGGCGAGGACCCGGATCGCCTCTACGACCCGGCGCGCCGCTCGTCGATCAAGCAGGTCGCCTCCGGCCGCTTCGGCGTCACCAGCGAGTACCTGGTCAACGCCGACGACATCCAGATCAAGATGGCCCAGGGCGCCAAGCCCGGCGAGGGCGGCCAGCTGCCCGGCCACAAGGTGTACCCGTGGGTCGCCAAGACCCGGCACTCCACCCCGGGCGTCGGCCTGATCTCCCCGCCGCCGCACCACGACATCTACTCCATCGAGGACCTCGCCCAGCTCATCCACGACCTGAAGAACGCCAACCCGGCCGCCCGCGTCCACGTGAAGCTGGTCTCCGAGGTCGGCGTCGGAACGGTCGCCGCGGGCGTCTCCAAGGCCCACGCGGACGTCGTCCTCATCTCCGGCCACGACGGCGGCACCGGCGCGTCCCCGCTCACCTCGCTCAAGCACGCGGGCGGCCCCTGGGAGCTCGGCCTCGCCGAAACCCAGCAGACCCTGCTGCTCAACGGGCTGCGCGACCGGATCGTCGTCCAGACCGACGGCCAGCTCAAGACCGGCCGCGACGTCGTCATCGCCGCCCTGCTGGGCGCCGAGGAGTTCGGCTTCGCCACCGCCCCGCTCGTCGTCTCCGGCTGCGTCATGATGCGCGTCTGCCACCTCGACACCTGCCCGGTCGGCATCGCCACCCAGAACCCGGTCCTGCGCGACCGCTTCGCCGGCAAGCCCGAATTCGTCGTCAACTTCTTCGAGTTCATCGCCGAAGAGGTCCGCGAGCTCCTCGCCGAGCTGGGCTTCCGCTCCATCGAGGAGGCCGTCGGCCGCGCCGAACTGCTCGACACCACCGAGGCCGTCACCCACTGGAAGGCGCAGGGCCTGGACCTGGAGCCGCTCTTCCACGTGCCGGACCTGCCTGAGGGTGCCGTCCGCCACGCCCTGGTCCCGCAGGACCACGGCCTGGAGAAGGCCCTCGACAACGAGCTCATCGAGCTCGCCGCCGACGCCCTGAACGCGGCCACCGCCGAGGAGGCCCAGCCCGTCCGCGCCCAGGTCGCCATCCGCAACATCAACCGCACCGTCGGCACCATGCTCGGCCACGAGGTCACCAAGAAGTTCGGCGGCGCGGGCCTGCCCGCCGACACCATCGACCTCACCTTCACCGGCTCCGCCGGCCAGTCCTTCGGCGCCTTCCTGCCGAGCGGCATCACCCTCCGCCTGGAGGGCGACGCCAACGACTACGTCGGCAAGGGCCTCTCCGGCGGCCGCATCGTCGTCCGCCCGGACCGCGCCGCCGACCACCTCGCCGAATACAGCACCATCGCCGGCAACACCATCGGCTACGGCGCCACCGGCGGCGAGATGTTCCTGCGCGGCCGCACCGGCGAACGGTTCTGCGTCCGCAACTCCGGCGCCCTGGTCGTCTCGGAAGGCGTGGGCGACCACGGCTGCGAGTACATGACCGGCGGCACCGCCGTCGTCCTCGGCGAGACCGGCCGCAACTTCGCGGCCGGCATGTCCGGCGGCGTCGCGTACGTCATCGACCTCGACCCCCACCAGGTCAACGCCGGTAACGCGGGGGCCGTCGAAGCCCTCTCCGACGAGGACGCGCAGTGGCTGCACGATGTGGTGCGCCGCCACGAGGAGGAGACCGGCTCGACCGTCGCCGCGAAGCTCCTCGCTGACTGGCCCGCCTCGGCGGCCCGCTTCAGCAAGATCATCCCGACCACGTACAAGGCAGTGCTCGCCGCCAAGGACGCCGCTGAGCGGGCCGGACTCTCGGAGTCCGAGACCACCGAGAAGATGATGGAGGCGGCGACCCATGGCTGACCCGAAGGGCTTCCTCACCACCACCCGGCAGACCGCCTGCTCCCGCCCCGTCGAGGAGCGGCTGCGGGACTGGAACGAGGTCTACGTCCGCGGCTCCCTGCTCCCCATCATCAGCGAGCAGGCCGGCCGCTGCATGGACTGCGGCATCCCGTTCTGCCACAACGGCTGCCCGCTGGGGAACCTGATCCCCGAGTGGAACGACTACGCCTACCGCGAGGACTGGGCGGCCGCGTCGGAGCGCCTGCACGCCACCAACAACTTCCCGGAGTTCACGGGCCGCCTGTGCCCCGCCCCGTGCGAGTCGGCGTGCGTGCTCGGCATCAACCAGCCGGCCGTCACCATCAAGAACGTCGAGGTCTCCATCATCGACAAGGCGTGGGACAACGGCGGCGTCGCCCCCCAGGCCCCCGAACGCCTCTCCGGCAAGACCGCCGCCGTCATCGGCTCCGGCCCGGCCGGCCTCGCCGCGGCCCAGCAGCTCACCCGCGCCGGCCACACCGTCGTCGTGTACGAGCGCGCCGACCGCATCGGCGGCCTGCTGCGCTACGGCATCCCCGAGTTCAAGATGGAGAAGGTGCACATCAACCGCCGCATCGAGCAGATGCGCGCGGAGGGCACCAAGTTCCGCACCGGCGTCGAGGTCGGCCGGGACATCACCGCCACCGACCTGCGCAAGCGGTTCGACGCCGTCGTCGTCGCGGCCGGCGCCACCGTCTCCCGCGACCTGCCGGTCCCCGGCCGGGAGCTGAACGGCGTCCACTTCGCCATGGAGTACCTGCCGCTCTCCAACAAGGTCCAGGAGGGCGACTTCGTCGCCCCGCCCATCACGGCCGAGGGCAAGCACGTCGTCGTGATCGGCGGCGGTGACACCGGCGCCGACTGCGTCGGCACCGCCCACCGCCAGGGTGCCCTCTCGGTCACCCAGCTGGAGATCATGCCCCGCCCCAACGAGGAGCGGAACGCGGTCTCCCAGCCGTGGCCGACCTTCCCCATGCTCTACAAGGTCACCTCGGCCCACGAGGAGGGCGGCGAGCGGGTCTACTCCGTCTCCACCACCCACTTCGAAGGCGACGAGGACGGCAACGTCCAGGCCCTCCACCTGGTCGAGGTCGACTTCGTCGACGGCAAGCTGGTTCAGCGCGAGGGCACCGAGCGCCGCATCCCCGCCCAGCTCGTCACCCTCGCCATGGGCTTCACCGGCACCGACCGGTCCAACGGCCTGGTCGAGCAGTTCGGCCTCGCGCTGGACGAGCGGGGCAACGTCGCCCGCGACGCCGCCTACGCCACCAACGTCGACGGCGTCTTCGTCGCCGGCGACGCCGGCCGCGGCCAGTCCCTCATCGTGTGGGCCATCGCCGAGGGCCGCTCCGCGGCCCGCGGCGTGGACCGCTACCTGACGGGCAGCAGCACCCTCCCGTACCCGGTGAAGCCGACGGACCGCGCCCTGGCGGTCTGACGGACCTACCTGCAGTACTCCTCCCGCTGGCGCGGGAGGCCCCTCACACGGGCCGTACAACGGCGTACGGAACTCGACACGGCGCCCGCCACCTTCCCCGACCAGGGACGGCGGGCGCCGTGGCGCGGTGTGCGGTGTGTTGTGGGGTCAGACCCCGGGTGCGAATTCGTACCGGAGCTCGTAGAGGTGCCCGGCCTTCACCATGACCGTGACCTCCACCGGCCGGTCACCGTCTGCGTACACCGTGCGGAGCGTGCGCAGCACCGGCAACTCACCGGGAAGCCGCAGCGCCGCGTACTGCTCCTGCGTCGCGACCCGGGCCGAGACCCGGTCCACGCTGCGGCGCGGAGGGAACCCGGGCTCGGCCAGCAGGGTCGGAGTGCCGCAGCGGATCCGACGAGCTCCGGCCAGGGGGGTGTTCCTGGCGATGTCCGGCGGGTAGGAAGAACTCACCAGCCCCGCGGGCTCACCGTCCATGCTGATCAGCTGTCGCCGGCGCACCGCCGGGCTGCCCCCGGGCAGGCCGAGGGCCGTCGCGACGTCACCGATGACGGGAACCTCGTCGACCGACAACAGCGTGCTGTGAGCGCTCGCCGACTGCCGGTCCGCCGCCTCGGCGAGCCACGGGTAGGCGGCCCCGGCCGCCGCAGGGGTGAGGGAGCCCGCCGGGCGTACGGTCCGTTGCCGGCTTTCCCGCACGGTCACCGCCGCGCCCGCGCGCCCGACGGCCAGGCCTTCGTCCTTGAGGAGCTGGACGGACTTCTGGATCGTCGCGTTGGAAGCGTCGAAGCGGGCCTTCAGCCGTGCCGTCGACGGCGACTTGGCCCCCGCCGCGAGGTCGCCGTTCATGATCTCCTCACGGAGGTCGGCGGCGATGCGAACGTGCAGGGGCCGGTGATCGATCCCTTCGTCATCGGGAGGGAGCACGGTCATCCGATCCTGATCTCGTACCGCAGTTGCTGCCGTCCGGCGGGCATGACCACCACATCCGCCTGGATCGCGCGGTCCGCCGAGTCGTAGGTGGTGCGGGCGAGCTGGAGCACCGGTTCGGCAGCGCCGAGGCGCAGGTGCTCGCGCTCCTCACCGCCCGGCATCCGCGCTGTCACGTTCTCGACGACCCGTACACCGACGTGCCCCGACGCCGCCAGAAGGCTCACAGCGCCGCCGCGGATCTTGGCGGTCCCGGCCAGAGGGGTGCCCGCGGCGACGTCCGCGGGATAGTGGGTGTCGGTCAACTCGATCGGCTCACCGTCGAGTTCGATGATCCTTCGGCGGACCACGACCGGGCTGCCGTCCGGCAGGCCGAGCAGTGCGGTGCGGCAACAGCGGCAGGTGCGGATGTCTCCCCGGCGCGGGTGATCCGCTGGCTTCCCCGACGGCCCGCTGCCGCAGCCTCGTCCGTCCAGGCGTCGGTGGCGACCTGGGCGCCGCGGGCCTAGGGCGGACGGTTGGACGGTGGCTGCTCGCGGGCGGATGCCGGCCCGGCCCGGCTCGGCATCCGCCCCGTCCTCCCTCCCGTTACTCCGGCTGGACCACCGTTGCGCCCCAGCGCGTGGACGGGGACGAGGCCGTCACCGAGGCCTGGAAGCCGCCGTGGAGGCCGGTGCCGAGGGGGACCGTGACGCGGGCCGGGTTGCCGGCCGGGCAGGCCAGCGTGAAGGGGGCCGGGTTGCGGTCCGGGTGCTCATCGAGGCGGAAGGTCACCTCGATGCTGCCGCCGCCCTCGCAGGCGAACGTGGTGTACGTGTCCAGCCAGGCGGCGAGGCCGCCCGAGACGAAGCCGCCGGAACCCTGCTGCTCCTGTACCCAGATCAGCCCGTCGGGGCCCGGGTAGCCGATGAGTTCGTCCTGTGCCGAGGCCTGGCCCGCCCCGGCGGTCAACGCCAGTGCCGAGGCCAGCGCCGCCGCCGCAACGGCCTTGCGGCCCGTCAACGTGTGCTTCATTTCTCCCCCTTGGAGTCGTCGGGCCGGTCGAGCCCGAGGCGCTCCACGTTACGTGCTGCCACTGACAACACCCGTTGTGCGGGCCGTGAGCGCGGCGAGGGCCGAGCGGCTCGTGACGCCCGTCTTGCGGAAGATGTGGGAGAGGTGGGTGTCCACCGTGCGCGGGCTGAGGTACAGGCGCGCCGCGATGGCCGGGGTGGTGAGGCCCTCGGCCACCAGGGACGCGATCTCCTGCTCCCGTCGTGTCAGGCCCGGCAGGCCCGATACCCTCGGCAGGCCCGGGGCGGTCGGTGCCAGTGGCGCCGGCTGGCGCGCCGGTCGTAACAGGTCCGCCAGGCCCGTCAGGAGCTGGGCGCCGCCCGTTTCGGCCAGGCGGTGGCCGCGCCGCCACATGCGTTCCGCCGCGTCGGCCCTGCCCGACTCGGCCGTCAGGGACGCCCCGAGGAGCAGGGACTGGGCCTCCCACAGGGCCGCGCCGGAGCGGGAGGCCTCCTCCGCGGCCCGGGCGTACCGCCGGGCCGCCGCGGCCACAGCCCCCTGCGCGGCCAGCACCTGGCCCTCGCTCCGCAGCGCCGACGCCCGTTGGACGGGCAGGCCCAGCTGCTCCGCCTCGCGCCGGGCCCGCCGCGCCCACTGCTCGGCGTCTGCCAGATCGCCGGTGACCACGGCCGCGGTGACCAGGACCTCCAGGAACAGCGGCCGCATCGACGGCTGCAGCCCCGCCAGGTCCGGGCCGCCCGCCCGCAGGATCGCCGACCGGGCGCGCGGCGCGTCCCCGGCGTGCAGGGCGGCGTAGCTCATCACGCACCACGCCAGGGACGCCCACCAGCTGGTCCGCGGTCCGAGCGCGGCGACCGCCTCCTCGGCGACGGCCAGTGCCACGCCGTCGCCGGGCGGCTGCGCGGCGATCAGCACCTGGGCCTTGTTCGCCAGGACCAGCGCCACCAACTCGTCGCTGCCGATGCCGCGGGCGATGCTCTCGGCCTCGTCCACCAGCTCCAGGGCCGGGCCCAACCGGCAGGAGTGCATGTGGACGATCGCCTTGCACAGCAGCAGGTGGGGCAGCAGGTGCAGCGGCCCGCCCCGCCGGGCGATGGCCACGCCCCGGTCGGCGTGCCGTTCGGCGTCCTCGTACCGCTCCAGGTAGAACTCGGCCCAGCCGAGCCGGGCCAGCGGCTCGCACGAGTCCGCGAGGTCGCGGTCGGTGAGGGCGTCCACGCAGGCCCCGGCGCGGTCGGTGTACTCCCGGGCCGCGGGCAGGTTCCCGTCGTACGCCTCCCCGAGCGCCGAGATCGCCAGCGCGCCCGCGGCGGCCGGCTCGTCGCCGAGGGTCCGGGCCAGCTCGTACGTGCGCAGCAGCTCCGCCCGGACGTCCCGGTACGCCGAGGCGTGCGGTGCGGAGGAGCCCAGTTCCAGGCCGAGGGCGACCGCCTCGGCGGGCCCGGGGGCGGGCCGCCTGGACAACTCCCGGCGCAGGAGGGCAACCGAGGCCCGGTACTGGCCGAGGTGTCGCTCCATCGACGCGCACAGGGTGACCGCGGCCGCCCGCATCACGGCGCCTTCCCCGCCTTCCCCGCCTTCCCCGCCTTCCCCGCCTTCCCCGTCGTCCCCGCCGGCGGATCCGGCCCCGGCGCCGCCGCCGTCCGCCGGTATCGCGGCGATCACCTCGTGCAGCAGGTCCCGGCTCTCGCGCAGGTTCCCGCACACGCTCAGCGCCCGCGCCCGCTTCAGCAGCAGTTCCCGCCGGCGCGCGGTGTACGGGGGCGTGTCGGGCATGGCCCGCAGCACCACCCCCAGCCAGTGCGCGCTGCTCGCGGGGGCGGTGGTCTCGGACTGCCCGGCCGCCTCCAGCAGGACGTCGGCCAGGTCCGGGTCCCAGCCGGTCAGCGCCCGCTCCACGTGGTGCGCCCGTACGGACGCGGCCGCGCCGGCGCCGGCCAGCGCGGCGGCGGCCCGCCGGTGCATCCCGGCGCGCCTGTGGTGTTCGGTGTTCTCGTGGACCACGGCCCGCAGCACCGGATGCCGCAGCGACCACATCCCGTCCGGCCCGGGGCGCAGCAGGTCCCGGCGGGCCAGCGCGCTCAGGTCCGCGTGGAGCCCGGCGAGGTCGGGGGCCGCCGTGGTCAGGGCCAGCAGCGGCGGCGTGCTGTGGTCGCCGAGGACGGCGACCGCCTCGGCGGTGCGGCGCTGCGCGGCGGTCAGCGGGGTCAGCTCGTCGAGGAGCAGGGTGGCGAGTCCGCCGGCCGGGACCGCGCTGGCGGACTGTCCCTGGAGCAGGGTCAGGAAGTACAGCGGGTTGCCCTCGCTGGCCGCGTACAGCCGGGCGGCCCGGTCGGGCGGCAGCCCGGCGGCGAGGTGCTCCAGGCAGGTGTCCTCGGCGAGGGGGCCGAGGTCCAGGCGCAGCACGGCCCCGGCGTCGATGCCCCGGGTGAGCGCGGCCGTGAGGGAGGGCGAGGTCTGCCGGTCCCGCCGGGCCACGATGATCACGACGGGCGCGCGCAGCGGATGCCGTACGAGGTGGTCGAGGAGCTCCAGCGAGGCCGGGTCGGCCCAGTGCAGGTCGTCGAGGGCGATGAGCAGGCCGGTCCCGCCGCGCCCGGCCAGCTCGGCGAGCAGCCGGGCGGTGGCGCGGTGCGCGGCGAACCGGTCCGCGGGCCCGGTCCCGACCGCTCCGGCCGCCCCGACAGCCCCACCCCCCGTCCCGCCCGTCCCGCCCGTCCCGCCCGTCCCGCCCGTCCCGACCCCGTACAGGACCGGAGCCGCCGGAGACTGCGGGTCCAGGCCGTGCAGCAGCTCCGGGTCCAGGTCGGCGAAGGCGTCGGTGAACAGCCGGAACGGAATGTGCCGTTCGTACTCGGTGGCCCGGCCGCGCAGCACCGCCGTCCCGCGGTCGGCGGCCCGTTCGCACAACTCGGTCAGCAGCCGGCTCTTGCCGATCCCCGCCGCACCCGTCAGGTCGACGACCCCCGGCCGGCCTCCGCGCCCGTCGAGCACCGCCTCCAGCCGCTCCAGTTCGGCCCCCCGGCCGACCAGTGGAAACCTGTCCGTCATGGTGACCCTCCCCCCAGGACTTCCGGTACCCGCAACGGACGGGCGGGATACGTAAGCGGTTCTACGGATGCCGCTGCGCAGGGCCGGGTGCCAGCATCGGAAGGACACCGGCTGCGCCTGACGAGGAGGCCGCATTGCGCCGAATCCGTGTGCTCGTCGTTCCCTTACTGGCCGTCCCTGCGCTCGCGCTCGCGGGGTGCGCGGGCTCGGGGGCCTCCAGGACCTCCCTGTCCGATCCGTTCGCTTCCAGGCCCCCGTCGTCGTCCCCGCCGGCCGCCCTGCCGACGCCGACGCCCACGTCCCCGCCGGCCCCGACCCCGTCGTGCGTGCCCACGGCGAGCATGGGCGAGACGGAACGGCGCGACTACCTCAAGCACCTGAAGAACCGCGAACCCGGGCTGCCCATGGCCGTGTTCGCCACCGACAGCGGCGTGCACCTCTTCGCGGAGGCGGCCCGGCGGCCCTGCGCGCCGGTCCCGGTGCGGCTGGGCCACTTCCGGGTGGACGTGAAGCGCGCCACCTCGGGCTCGGCCCAGTACTCGTTCAGGTACGCGCCGATCGCCACGCTCACCGTGAACGTGGGCCCGCAGGACGGCACGGCCCCCGACAGCCGGCCGCCCGGCGCACAGAACTGCTCCGGCACGCTGTCCGTCGTGTACGTCGGCACGGACATCACCGCCGACGAGCTGCCGGACGAGCTCAGCTTCCGCAGTGGCTCGACCTCGCTGAAGTGGACCTCGGTCGACTTCGCCGACGAGCGGGTCCTGGACACCGTGTTCGTCCCGCCGCCGGACGCCAAGTCCTGCTGACCGGCCCCCGGCCGGGGCGGGGGCTGCCAGCCGGGGGTCCGGGCGGGCGGTGCGCCGTGGGGGTGCGCACCGCCCGCCGTATCCGGCCCGGCGCCGCGCGGGACCGGCTTCCTACGCCGGGTCCTCGCGCGGCGGTTCGTCGTCATCGCCCCGGCGGAAGGTGTGCAGCCCGCGCTGCGGGGTCCAGGTGCGGATCACCAGCTCGTCGCCCTCGACGCCGATGTGGACGACCTCCGTCAGGTCGGTGTGGAACAGGTGGAACGGGTGCGGGGTCTGCGTCTCCTCGGCGTACCGGTGCAGCTCGGGCGGGTCCAGCTGCTCGATCGCGCGCCCGGAGATCCGCACGTCCCCGTCGGGCATGGCCTCGCCCTCGCCCGGGTTGCTGTGCAGGGCGAACCGCGGGTCGCGCTGGAGGTCGCGGGCCTTCATGGAGCCCTGCATCATGCCGAGCCACAGCTCCCCGCCGCGGATGTCGACGTTCAGACCGGTCAGCCGCGGGGAGCCGTCCTTGCGCAGGGTGCCGAGGACGTGGTGGGGGTACTGCGCGAAGCGGGCCCGGACGGTGGCCGCGAATTCCGGTTCCTGTTTTTCGAACGCTGCCCAGTTGTTCGTCGTCATACGTCCATCAAAGCGCGCGGCACGGGCCGTCGCAGGTCAGGCGCGCACGATACCCGCCGCCCGGGCCGCCGCCAGCCAGGCCGGGAACTCGCCGACGAGCCGGTCGTACAGCTCCCGGTCCGGGACCGCACGGGGGTCGGGGCCGGCGTGGAAGTAGCCCGCGTTGTCGACCACCCGACGGGCCGGCACGGGCAGTTCGTCGAGGCGGCGCAGGAAGTCGAACTGCTTGCTGTGGGTGTCGCCGAAGCCCACGAACTGCCAGAAGAGCGGCATCCCGGCCGCCTTGCAGAGGTACTTCTCGGCGGCGAGCCGGCTGACGGGGCCGCCGTCCGTCTGGAAGACGACCAGGGCGGGATGCGTCGATCCCGAGTCCAGGTAGTGGTCGATGACCGCGTCCATCGCCGCGTCGTACGAGGTCTTGCCCATGTGGCCGAGGCGGGAGGCGATCTCGGCGACGCGGCCGGCGTGTCCGGCGAGCGGGATCTCCTCGACGGCGTCGACGCCGGTGGAGAAGAACACCACGGGGACGCGGCCGTCGTCGTCCAGGTGCGCCGACAGGCCGAGCACCCGGTCGGCGAGCGCCTGCACGGTGCCGTCGCGGTAGTACGGGCGCATCGATCCCGAGTAGTCGAGGACCAGGTAGACGGAGGCGCGGCGGCCCTCCAGCCCGTGCTCGCGCAGTGCGGTCCCGGCGCTCTTGTAGAGGCTCACCAGGGCCGGGGCGGTCTCTTCGATCTTGCGGAGGTCGATCGCGCTGGCCGTCATGGGCCGAGGGTACGGCAGGGGGGTGGCGCCGCGGTGCCGGTACCGGCGACCCGCCGAGCCCCGTGCCCGTGCTCCCGGGCCCGTGCTCCCGGGCCCGTGCTCCCGTGCTCGTGAGGGCGGGACGCAGGCATGATGT
This sequence comes from Streptomyces sp. NPDC029014, assembly GCF_055564695.1. NCBI lineage: Bacteria > Bacillati > Actinomycetota > Actinomycetes > Kitasatosporales > Streptomycetaceae > Streptomyces > Streptomyces sp. NPDC029014. Next base: position 51,464 of record NZ_JBVHVT010000039.1, on the reverse strand, counting down.
GTGCATGTCGATGTGGTCGATGTTGCTGCGCACCCTGGTCCTCCTGGCGGTGGAGTACGGTGCCGTGCTGCTGCTGCGCGGGTCGGCGCCGTGGATCCCGGTGCTGCTGGCCGTCTTCGTCGTCGGCTCGGGCGTACTGCACGGCACCGACGCCGAGTTCACCCCGCGCTTCGCGGTCGCGCTCGCCGCCGTGGGCGTCGTCGAGCTCGCCTCCCGGGCCCCGGGGCTGCCGGACCCGCCGGCGATCGCGGCCGGGCTGGCGGCCGCGGCGCTGCTCCTCGTCCAGGTCGCCACCCTGCGCCGGTACGTGCGCAGGCCGCGCCCGCGGCGGCGGCGCGCCTGAGGCCACCGGCCCGCCGGCTCCGGCTGGCGGGCGGCCCGGGAGATCGAAAAGAATGCCCGCATGACGCCCACCCCCGAGCCCGCGCCCGGCTCCGAGGCCACCCCCGGATCCACCTCCGGATCCACCCCCGGGTCGGACCCCACCCCCACCCCCACCCCCGGCCCCGGCGGCGGGCCCGCCCCCGAGCTGCACCCGCGGGCGCGGGCCCGGTCCTTCGACCGTGCCGCCCCGCTGTACGCCGCGCACCGGCCCGGCTACCCCGCCGGGCTGTTCGACGCCGTCGAGGAACTCGCCGGGCGGCCGCTGCGCGGGGCCCGGGTGGCCGACATCGGCGCGGGGACCGGCATCTCCACCGCCCTGCTGCACGCCCGCGGCGCGCGCGTCCTCGCCGTCGAGCCGGGCGACGGCATGGCCGCCGAGTTCCGGCGGGCCCACCCGCACCTCCCCCTCGTCCGCGGCGACGGCAACCGCCTGCCCCTCGCCGGCTCCGCGTTCGACCTGCTCACCTACGCCCAGGCCTGGCACTGGACCGACCCCGTCCGGGCCGTCCCCGAGGCCCGGCGCGTGCTCCGCCCCGGCGGCGCGCTCGCGCTGTGGTGGAACGACCCGGACACCGCCGTCGACTGGATCGCCGAACAGGAGGCCCGGATCCGCGGCTTCTTCCGCGTGGACGTCACCCCGCCCCGGCTGCTGCCCGCCGAGCCGGCGTTCACCACCCGCGCCGTGCGGTGGTCGCGCCGGATCCCCCTCGACGCGCACCTCGCCAACCTGGCCAGCCATTCGGCGTTCCTCGTCCTCGGCCCCGACCGCACCCGCGGGTTCCTGGACGCCGAACGGGACCTGCTGGGCCCGCTCTTCCCGGACGGCACGGTCGAGGAGTGCTACGTCACCACCGTCGCCGTGGCCCGCGTATGAGACCGATACCGATGCCCGGCCCGACACCGCTGCTCACCCGCGTCACCCGCCTCACCCGTGTCGCGCGTGCCGCGCGTGCCGCCGCCCTGCCCGTGCTGTGCTGCGCCGCCCTGGCCGCGTGCGCGCCCTTCGGCGGCGCCTCCGCCGGGGCCGACGTCCGCTACGCCGAGGACTTCGACCGCCACGCCCCGCTGCGGGTGGAGGGCTATCCGTCCGCTGGATCGCTGCGCCTCGTCCAGCAGGTCGTCTGGCGGATCGCCGACGGCTCCCCGGACCGGCTGGAGGCCCTCGCCACCGGCGACGCTCCGCCGCAGCAACGGGCGGACACGGCGCGCCGCTGGATCGCCGAGTTCGGCGGGGAAGCCGCGGGGAAGGCCACGGCGGTCTTCTGCGACCCCGGCGACGCCCGCCAGACGGTGGTGCTCCGCTTCCCCGGCACGGGCCGGACCAAGGTGCTCCACGTCCGCCTCGACGGCGCCGGCGGCGAGGACGGCTGGCGCGTACGGATGAACGAACCCGCGGGCGCGCCGCCGGAGCCGCTGCCGCCCTGCGCCGAACTCTGACCCGGAGGGCGGGCAGGGCCCCGTGAGCCGCCGGGCCGGTGTCACGGGCGTGCCCTAACCTCGGCCCCGGAAGGCTCCCACCCCACCCGGGAAGGCAGACGCGACGATGGCCTCGGCACCCCAGAAGATCACCACGTTCCTGATGTTCGAGGGCAGGGCGGAGGAGGCCATGGCCTTCTACACCTCGCTCTTCGACGACGCCGAGGTCCTCGACATCACCCGCTACGGCGCCGGGGGCCCCGGCCCGGAGGGCAGCGTGCAGTACGCCACGTTCTCGCTCGCCGGGCAGCAGTTCATGTGCATCGACAGCTACGTCAAACACCAGTTCGGCTTCACGCCGGCGGTCTCGCTCTTCGTCCAGTGCGACTCCGAGGACGAACTCGACCGCCTCTACGAGGCCCTCGCCGAGCAGGGCGCCGAGCTGATGCCCGTGGGCGACTACGGGTTCAGCGCCCGCTTCGGCTGGGTCAACGACCGGTTCGGCGTCTCCTGGCAGCTGAACCTGGCCGCCTGACCGGGCGCCCGAGCCACGAGCGCCGCCCGGCAGTCCTGCGGGGTGCCCCACGCGTCCCGCAGGGGGCGGGCCTTGCGCAGCCACAGCGAGAGGTCCAGCTCCTCGGTGTAGCCGACGGCGCCGTGCAGCTGCAGCGCGGCCCGGGCCGCGGCGTACGCCGCCTCCCCGGCCATGAGCTTCGCCGCGGCGACGTCGTCGACCGCACTCCGGCCGGCCCCCGCCCCGCCGCCGCCCGCGCCCGTCCCGCGGGGCGTGTCGTCCGCCAGGGCCAGGGCGCCCGCCCAGAGCACCGGCTCGGCGAACTCCAGACGGATCAGTACGTCCGCCAGCCGGTGCTTCACCGCCTGGAAGCCACCGATCGGCGTGCCGAACTGGCTGCGCTGCTTCGCGTACTCCACCGTCCGCGCCAGCAGCGCCCCGCCCAGCCCGACGCACTGTGCGGCCGTCAGCAGCCGCGCCCAGCGCAGCGCGGTGGCCGCCGCCGCGAGCACCGCGGGCCCGGAAGCCAGCAGTTCGCCGCCCGGCGGCAGCGCGGCCAGCCGTCGCGCCGGGTCCGTGGAGACCCGTACCGCCCCGGCATCCGGTGCCGCGGCCAGCCGGAGCTCCCCGTCGGCCGAGACTGTGAAACGGAGGTCCGCGGTGTCCGCGTCCAGCGCGTACGGTCCGCCGCCCGGCAGCACGACCGTGGCCCGGGCGGCGCCCGCGGCCAGGGCCGGGAGGAAGCGCTTCGACACCTCGGCCGCCCCGGTCGCCTCCGCCGCATCAGCGGCCCCGCCCGTCCCCTGCGCGCCCAGCGCCGCGAGCAGCACCGACGCGGTCGCCGTCTCCACCAGCGGCCCCGGCACGCAGGCCCGGCCCAGTTCCACGAAGCCCGCGGCCAGTTCCACCGGGAGCGGGCCCAGCCCGTCGTACGCCTCGGGGACGGGCAGCGCGAACAGCCCCGTGCCGGCCAGCTTCCGCCACACCCCCAGGCCCGGCCCGGTGTCACCGGCCTGCCAGGCGCGGACCGCCGCCGGCAGGTCCGAGGCGCCGAGCAGCCGGCGCAGCGTACGGGCGAACTCCGACTGTTCCCCGGTCGGCAGGAAGCGCATCAGCGGCGGCCCTTCGGGAGGCCGAGCAGCCGCTCGGCGATGATGTCGCGCTGGATCTCGTTGGTGCCCGCGTAGAGGGGGCCGGCCAGGGAGAACACCCACGGCTCGGCCCACTCCCCGTCGGCCAGTTCGCCGTCCGGGCCGAGCAGGTCCAGCGCCGTCTCGTGCAGGGCGATGTCGTACTCGCTCCAGAACACCTTGTTGAGGCTGGACTCGGCGCCGATCGCCTCGCCCGCCGCGAACCGCGAGGCGTTCTTCCAGGTGAACAGCTCGTAGGCGCGGGCCCCGGCCAGGGCGTCCGCCACCCGGTCCGCCAGCGCGGCGCCCCCCGGCCCGCCACCGGCCGCCCGCCACAGCGCGGCCAGCCGGTCCGCCGCGGCCAGGAACCGTCCGGGGGAGCGCAGGGTCAGCCCCCGCTCGTTCCCGGTGGTGGACATCGCGATCCGCCAGCCCTGCCCGGGCTCCCCGATCACGTCCTCGTCCGGTACGAAGACCCCGTCGAGGAAGAGCTCGGCGAAGGCGGGCTTGCCGTCGAGGCGCCCGATCGGCCGGACCGTCACGCCCGGCGCCCGCAGGTCGAACATCAGGTACGTCAGGCCGTGGTGCGGTCGGGCCGCCTCCGGGTCGGAACGGAAGATCCCGAAGGCCCGGTCGGCGAACGCGGCCCGCGAGGACCAGGTCTTCTGGCCGGACAGCAGCCAGCCGCCGTCCGTCCGCACCGCCTTCGAGGTCAGCGCGGCCAGGTCGGAGCCGGCCTCCGGCTCGGACCACGCCTGCGCCCAGACCACCTCCCCACCCGCCATGGACGGCAGCACCCGGGCCCGCTGCTCCTCGGTCCCGTGGTCGAAGAGGGTGGGCGCGAGCAGGCTGATGCCGTTCTGCGAGACCCGGCCGGGCGCGCCCGCGGCCCAGTACTCCTCCTCGAAGACCAGCCACCGCTCGATGTCCGCGCCCCGGCCCCCGTACTCCTCGGGCCAGGACACCACCGACCAGCGGTCCGCGTGCAGCCGCGCCTCCCAGGCGCGGTGGGCGGCGAAGCCCTCCGCGGTCTCCAGGGAGGGCAGCGGGGAGGCGGGGACGTGGCGGGCGAGCCAGTCCCGGGCCTCGGCCCGGAAGGCCTCCACCTCCGGCGGATGGGTCAGGTCCATCAGGCGCTCGCCTCCCCGCTTCCCTAACAAGTGTTTGGTAGGTTAGCGTGGGGGTGTGACCGGAGTCGAGGGCGCCGCCACCGGAACCGCAGCCGGCCGTACGGACGCGGACCCCGGCGCGGGCGCAGGCGCAGGCGCCGAGGAGGCACCGACGTGAACACCCCCGCACCGCCAGGGCCAACGCCCCCCGCCGCGCCCGTCCCCGTGCCCGGGCACGGGCTGCTCGACGGCCGCAGCGCCGTCGTCACCGCCGCCGCCGGAGCCGGCATCGGCGGGGCCACCGCCCGCCGCTTCCTCCAGGAAGGCGCCCGCGTCGTCCTCGGCGACGCCCACGCCCGCCGCCTGAAGGAGACCGAGGAGGCGCTCGCCGCCGAGTTCGGACCGGACCGGGTCACCGCCCTGCCCTGCGACGTCACCGACGAGGCCCAGGTCCAGGCCCTCTTCGCACACGCCGAACGCACCCACGGCCACCTCGACGTCGTCGTCAACAACGCCGGCCTCGGCGGCACCGCCGCCCTCGTCGACATGACCGACGACCAGTGGGGCCGCGTCCTCGACGTCACCCTGAACGGCACCTTCCGCTGCACCCGCGCCGCCCTGCGCTCCTTCAGGGCCGCCGCCGAGGCCCGCACCGCCCCGCCCCCGCACGGCGGCGGCACCATCGTCAACAACGCCTCCGTCATCGGCTGGCGCGCCCAGGCCGGCCAGGCCCACTACGCCGCCGCCAAGGCCGGGGTGATGGCCCTGACCCGCTGCGCCGCCCTGGAGGCGGCCGCGTTCGGCGTACGGGTCAACGCCGTCGCCCCCAGCCTCGCCATGCACCCGCACCTGGCCAAGGTCACCAGCGAGGAACTGCTGCGCGAGCTGACGGCCCGCGAGGCCTTCGGCAGGTACGCCGAGCCCTGGGAGGTCGCCAACGTCATCGTGTTCCTGGCCAGCGGCTACTCCTCGTACATGACCGGCGAGACCGTGTCGGTCAGCAGCCAGCGGGCCTAGCCGCAGCAGCACTGGGCCGAGAATGGGCGCGTGCCAACGAACGAGACGACGAACAAGAAGAAGGCCCAGGTGGCCGCGACTCCCGAGCGCCGCCGCGAACTCCTCGACACCGCCGCCGAGGTGTTCGCCGCCCAGGGCTACAACGCCACCACCGTCCGCAAGATCGCCGATGCCGCCGGCATGCTCGCCGGCAGCCTCTACTACCACTTCGATTCCAAGGAATCGATGCTCGACGAGATCCTCTCCACCTTCCTGAACGAGCTGTGGGAGGGCTACGACGCCGTCCTCGCCGCCCGGCTCGGCCCCCGGGAGACCATCGAGGCCCTCGTCACCGAGTCCTTCCGCGAGATCGACCGGCACCGCGCCGCCGTCGCGATCTACCAGAAGGAGGCGCGCCACCTCACCGACCAGCCCCGCTTCCACTACCTCGCCGCATCGCAGGCCAAGTTCGAGAAGGCCTGGCTGGGGACGCTGGAACGCGGGGTCGCCGCCCGCGTCTTCCGGGCCGACCTCGACGTCCGCCTCACCTACCGCTTCGTCCGCGACACGGTGTGGGTGGCGGCGTCCTGGTACCGGCCGGGAGGACAGCACAGCCCCGAGGAGATCGCCCGCCAGTACCTGTCGATGGTCCTGGACGGCATCTCCCAGCGCAGCTGACCCGCGACCCGCGCGGGCCACGACCCGAGGAGCCGCCATGCCCGAGGCCTACGTCATCGACGCCGTACGCACCCCCGTGGGGCGGCGCGGGGGAGGGCTCAGCGCGATCCACCCGGCCGACCTGGGCGCCCACGTCCTCACCGCCCTCGTCGAGCGCACCGGGATCGACCCGGCCGCCGTGGACGACGTCGTCTTCGGCTGCCTGGACACCGTCGGGCCGCAGGCCGGCGACATCGCCCGGACGGCCTGGCTCGCGGCCGGACTGCCCCAGGAGGTGCCGGGCGTCACCGTGGACCGCCAGTGCGGGTCCTCGCAGCAGGCCGTCCACTTCGCGGCCCAGGGCGTGCTCTCCGGGACGCAGGACCTGGTGGTCGCCGGCGGCACCCAGAACATGTCGATGATCCCCATCGCCTTCGCCTCCCGGCAGGCGGCCGAACCGCTCGGCCTGACCGAGGGCCCGTACGCGGGCAGCGCCGGCTGGCGGGCCCGCTACGGCGACGCGCCCGTCAACCAGTTCCACGGCGCCGAGCTGATCGCCCGCAGGTGGGGGATCACCCGCCGGGACATGGAGGAGTACGCGCTCCGCTCCCACCGGCGGGCGGTCCGCGCGATCGACGAGGGCCGCTTCGACCGCGAGACCGTCCCCCACGGCGACGTCGTGCACGACGAGGGCCCCCGCCGCGACACCGGTCTGGAGCGGATGGCCGCCCTGAAGCCCGTCGTCGAGGGCGGCACGATCACCGCGGCCGTCTCCTCCCAGGTCTCCGACGGGGCCGCGGCCCTGCTCATCGCCTCCGAACGGGCCGTCGCCGAGCACGGCCTGCGGCCGCGGGCCCGCATCCACCACCTGTCGGTCCGCGGCGAGGACCCCATCCGCATGCTGTCCGCGCCCATCCCGGCCACCGCCCACGCCCTGAAGAAGACCGGCATGTCCCTCGACGACATCGACCTCGTGGAGATCAACGAGGCCTTCGCCCCCGTCGTCCTGGCCTGGCTGAAGGAGACCGGCGCCGACCCCGAGCGGGTCAACGTCAACGGCGGCGCGATCGCCCTGGGCCATCCGCTGGGCGCGACCGGAGCGAAGCTGATGACCACGCTCCTGCACGAACTGGAGCGCACCGGCGGCCGCTTCGGCCTCCAGACGATGTGCGAGGGCGGAGGTCAGGCCAACGTCACCATCATCGAGCGCCTGTGACGGGCGGGCCCGGCGGCCGCTCCGGATCCGGTTCCGGTCGAGACTCCGCTCCGGCGCCGGGGATGTGTGCTAGCTTAGGGGGCGTTGCAGTTGTGGTACCCATGAACTTTATGCGCGCCTGACGGGACATCTCTCCTCAGGCGCTTTTATTGTTTTCTCGCCGGAATCGCCGGATGGGGCCCTTGCCGCCTGATCAGGGAGATTCAACATGGCACTCGGCACCGTGAAGTGGTTCAACTCGGAAAAGGGCTTCGGCTTCATCGAGCAGGACGGCGGCGGCCCGGACGTCTTCGCCCACTACTCGAACATCGCCACCCAGGGCTACCGTGAGCTCACCGAGGGTCAGCGCGTGTCCTTCGACGTCACCCAGGGCCAGAAGGGCCCGCAGGCCGAGAACATCCTGCCTGCCTGACGCGTTCCACACGCCGGGGCCCGCACCGAGAGGTGCGGGCCCCGGCTTGCGTGCTCTCTCGACCTCTGTTGCACCTGCCGGTTTCAGGAAGGGCTTTCCCGCATGACCAGCTCCAGCTCCGCACGTCCCAGCCGCCGCCCCAGCCGGGGTCGAGATGCGGCCCAGGGACGTCCGAAGACTGGCGCGGGACGGCAGAAGTCTGCGCCCGTCGTCCCCAGGCCCCAGGAATTCACCATGCCCGAGCCGGTCGTGCCCGCCCTCCCGCCGGCCGCCGCCTTCGAGGACATGGACCTGCCCGAGGCGCTGCTGAAGACCCTCGCCGCCCAGGGCGTCACCGAGCCCTTCCCGATCCAGGCCGCCACCCTCCCGAACTCCCTCGCCGGCCGTGACCTGCTCGGCCGCGGCCGCACCGGCTCCGGCAAGACCCTCGCCTTCGGCCTGGCCCTGCTCGCCCGCACCGCCGGCCGCCGGGCGCAGCCCAAGGCGCCGCTCGCGCTGGTCCTCGTACCGACCCGCGAGCTCGCCCAGCAGGTCACCGACGCCCTCGCCCCGTACGCCACGTCCCTGAACCTGCGCCTCGCGACCGTCGTCGGCGGCATGTCCATCAACCGGCAGGCGGGCGCCCTGCGCCGCGGCGCCGAGGTGCTCGTCGCCACGCCCGGCCGCCTGAAGGACCTGATAGACCGCGGCGACGCCGTCCTCGACCAGGTCTCGATCACCGTCCTCGACGAGGCCGACCAGATGACCGACATGGGCTTCATGCCCCAGGTCACGGCCCTGCTGAAGCTCGTCGAGCCCGACGGCCAGCGGCTGCTGTTCTCGGCCACGCTCGACAAGAACATCGACAAGCTCGTCAAGATGTTCCTGAACGACCCGGTCGGCCACTCCGTCGACCCGTCGGCGGGCGCGGTCACCACCATGGAGCACCACGTCCTGTACGTCATGGACGAGACCGACAAGCGGGCCGTGGCGACCCGCATCGCCGCCCGCGACGGCCGCGTGATCATGTTCGTGGACACCAAGCGGGGCGTCGACCGGATGGTCAAGCGGCTCCTCGCCGAGGGCGTCCGCGCCTCCGGACTGCACGGCGGCCGCTCGCAGCCGCAGCGCAACCGGACCCTCGACTGGTTCAAGACCGGTGAGGTCACCGCGCTGATCGCGACCAACGTGGCCGCCCGAGGCATCCACATCGACGACCTCGACCTCGTCGTCAACGTGGACCCGCCCACCGACCACAAGGACTACCTGCACCGCGGCGGCCGCACCGCCCGCGCCGGCGAGTCCGGCAGCGTCGTGACGCTGGTGCTGCCCGACCAGAAGCGGGACATGTCCCGCCTGATGTCGGACGCCGGGATCTCCCCGCGCACCGCCCAGATCAAGTCCTCCGACGAGGAACTGACCCGGCTGACCGGCGCCCAGGTGCCCTCCGGCGTCCCCGTCGTCCTGGAAGTGCCGCAGCCCACCCCGCCGAAGCCGCGGAGCGGCAGCCGCTCCGGGTCGGGCTCCGGCTCCGGTTCGGGTTCCGGTACGGGCGGCGGCCGGCGCCGCTCCGGCCGCGGCCGCAGCGGCGGACAGGGCGGCGCCCAGGGCGCTCCCGCCACCGCAGCCGCCGCAGGCACGGGCGGCGAGGGCCGGCCGCGCCGCCCCCGCACCGGCGCGGGCCGCACCGGCGCGCCCCAGGGCGGCGGACGCTCCGGCGGTGCCCGCTCCGGCGGGGGTCGCGCGGGCGGGGCCGGCGGCGGCCGCCGCTCCGGCGCCGGGTCCTAAGGTCCAGCGGGTCTAGCGGACCAGTCGGGACTGGAGTTTCGCCAGCGTGCGCAGGTCCAGTCCCAGTCCGTCCGTCAGATAGCCGTAGAAGCCGCCGTAGTCCGCCTCCAGCTGGGTGTTCGCCGCGTCCAGGTAGCCGCCGCGGACCTCCTGGAGCGGGATCAGCAGATCCGGGTTCTGCATCCGACCCGACTGCTTGAGCGCCTCGCGCAGCCGGGCGTCGTACGCGGCCCGGAAGGTGTTCGACGCCAGGTAGTCCCGCTCCGCGGACTCCTCCGGCACCGCGAGGGCGCGCAGCAGCACGTAGCTCAGCCACCCCGTCCGGTCCTTGCCCGACGTGCAGTGGAACAGCAGCGGCCCGCTGCCCTCCGCCAGCTCCCGCAGGGTCGCCCCGAACTGCGCCCGGTTCTCCGGGGAGGTCACGAACGTGCGGTACACCTCCCGCATGTAGGCCTCGGCGCGGCCACCGCCCAGGACCTCCTCCTGCCGGGCCGGGTCGCCGCTGCCGATCACGCCGACGAGCGTGGCGAACAGGCCGAGGTCGCTGACCGGGCGGGAGACCGGCGTCGGACCGGCGGGCAACCGGTCGGCGCCGTCGTACTGCACCTCCAGCGGGATGCGGAAGTCCACGACCCTCGCCAGACCCAGCCCGGAGACGGTGCCGACGTCCGAGGGGGTCAACCGGTTCAGCGCGTCGGAGCGGTAGACCAGGCCCTGGCGGACCTGGCCACCCGTCCAGGTGCGGTAGCCGCCCAGGTCGCGGACGTTGACCGCGCCCTGCAGGGGGATCTGACGGATCGTCTCCGCAGCGGCCCCGGCGCCGGCCGCAGCCACCTGCGACTGCTGCTGCGCGACTGCGGGCACGGCCGCCGCAGTAAGGGCGGCGACGCAGGCGAGCGCCGCGGCAGCGGCCACGGTCGCGGTCGCGGGGCGGGTTCGGGCACGGCTCATCGGTGTCGACTCCTGTGGCACAGAAGGGGGATCACCCTGCCGGCGGCAGGGTGTCGGAGACGTGCAGCTGCTCCAGCCGGGCCAGCACGGACTCCGCCTCGGCCATGACCCGGCCGACGAGCTCCGCACACGACGGCAGGTCCTCGATCACGCCGGCGACCTGGCCCGACGCCATGACGCCGAGGTCCGTACGGCCCTCGACCATGGACGCCCTGAGGAGCATGGGGGTGTTCGCGGCGAGCAGCACCTGGCTCCAGGACAGGTCCTTGCCGTGCCTCATCGCCAGCCCGTCGCGCACCATCCGCGACCAGGACAGGCCCGACAGCCTCCGGAACCCGGCCGCGTGCCGCACGGCCCGCAGCAGCGCCCCGGCCCGGCCCGACCGCTCCAGGGCGGCGACCAGCTCGGTGCGCAGCATCCGGTGCGGCAGCCCGTCGACGGCCGTGGTGACGGTGATGTCCTTGACCCCGGCCGCCAGGTAGCGGGCCTTGACCGGGTCCGGCACCGTCGAGTCGGACGTCAGCAGGAAGCGGGTGCCCATCGCGATGCCCGCCGCCCCGTACGACAGCGCCGCGACCAGGCCGCGGCCGTCGCGGAAGCCGCCCGCCGCGACCACCGGGATGTCCACGGCGTCGACCACCTGCGGCAGCAGCACCGTCGTCGCCACCTCCCCGGTGTGCCCGCCGCCCTCGCCGCCCTGCACGATCACCGCGTCGGCCCCCCAGGACGCGACCTTCTCGGCGTGCCGGCGGGCCCCGACCGACGGGATCACCACCACGCCCGCGTCCTTCAGTCGGGAGACGAGCTCCTTCGACGGCGCGAGCGCGAACGACGCGACCCGCACGCCCTCCTCGACGATCAGCCGCACCCGTTCGGCCGCGTCCCCCGCGTCCGCCCGCAGATTGACCCCGAACGGGGCGTCCGTACGGGACCTGACCTCGCGCACCGCCGCCCGCAGCTGCTCCGGCGTCATCGTCGCCGACGCCAGGATGCCCAACGCTCCGGCCCGCGCCGCCGCCGACACCAGCCGGGGCCCCGCCACCCAGCCCATGCCCGTCTGCACGATCGGGTGGCGCACCCCGACCAGCCTGGTCAGCGCCGTCTCCACGGCCCTCAGCCCCGCACTTCCCGCTCGCGCAGGCCCTGTGGATCGAGGACGTCGCGGATCAGCCGCAGCTCCTCCCCGGTGGGGCGGCGCGTGTACGGGACCTCCTCGGGCACGGCCAGCGCGAAGCCGGTGGCGGCCCGGACCTCCTCGACGGTCACGCCCGGGTGCAGGGAGGCCAGCCGCATGGACCGGTCCGGCGTCTCGAAGTCGAACACCCCGAGGTCGCTGACCACCCGCGGGATCCGGTGGAAGCGGGCCACCCCGGCCGCCGCGGCCCGGTCGTAGCCGACGCCGCTGACCATGTCGACCCGCTCGACGAACACCCGCAGCGAATGCCGGGGCACCCAGTAGCTCACCGGATTGTTGACGGTGTTGACGGGCGCGCCCCGCACCCCGAGGAGCTGCCGGGCCGGCCGCTCCCAGTCGCCGATGCAGGAGATGTTCTGGTTGCCGTACCGGTCGAGCTGGCTCGCGCCCATCATCACGTGCCGCCGCCCGCCGGTGACCATCGTGAGGTGGCGGCGGTACGGGAGCCAGCCCTCGACGTCCCCGTCCGGCCCGACGAGCAGGGCTTCGCCGTCGGTCAGCAGCAGGTCGGGGGAGAAGGTCCGGCGGGCCAGGCGGGCCCCCAGCGAGGGGATCAGGCCCATCGGGCTGGCGAGCACCTCGCCGTCGCCCCGCCACGCCTCGGCGCAGGCGATCACGCAGGACTCGGCGCGACTCGGCGCGGGCCCGGACGCCGGCCCCGCGGCGGAGGCGGGGGAGGGGGAGGCCGGTGTGGTCATTGCTGCTCCTCGTGCCAGGCCCGGACCGCGCTCTGGTAGGCGTGCTCGTCCGGCCCGGACAGGAAGCGGGCGGCGAACTCGGGCCAGGGCGTGGTCGCGTACAGCTTCTGGAAGGCCTCGTCGCGCCCGTGGTCGGGAACGCAGGAGGTGAAGTGCGCGCCGTTCGGGGTCTCCACGACCCCGGTGACGCTGTGCCGGCTGACCAGCAGGGACTGCGGGGGCCCGGCCTTGGCGAGGTCGGCCGTCCCGACGAGCTGCTCGCAGGAGACGTACGCGGTGTCGGCCGCCTCGCAGAACAGGTCGTCGAAGTACGGGTCCGGGCCCAGGTACTGGCCGTTGCCGAACCGGTCGGCGCGGTTCAGGTGGACGAGCGCGGCGTCCATCCGCAGCGCGGGCACGGCGACGAGCTCCTCGCCGTCCGCATAGGGCGAGGTCACCGTCCGCAGGTGCGGGTTGACCCGCATGACGTCGGAGCCGAGGCCGGCGCGCACGGGCAGGAACGGCAGCCGGTTGGCGGCGGCGTGCAGGCCCCACATGAACATGGCCTCGTCGAGCTCGGTCAGGGTGAGGGCGCCGCCCTCGCGGGCGGCACGGAAGTGCGGCTCCAGCGGGATGGAGTCGAGCGTGGCGAACGGGGCCACGAGGTGGCGGATCCGGCCGGCGGCCGCGAGGAGGCCGACGTCGGGGCCGCCGTACGAGACCACGGTGAGATCGGTGATCCCGGAGCGGAGCAGCGCCCGCACCAGGGCCATGGGCTTGCGCCGCGACCCCCAGCCGCCGATCCCGAGCGTCATCCCGCTGCGCAGCCGCCCCACGACCTCCTCGGGGGACATCACCTTGCCGCCGTCGGCCGTCATGCGCTTCCCGCCTTCCCGAACGTGTCGCGGACCCGGTCGGCCACCCCGCTGAGGTTGGCCTCGAACGTGAACCCCTGCTCGAAGCGGTAGCTGCGGCGCACGTCCACCGGGTCGATGCCGTTGATCGCCGCCTTGGCCAGCCGGATCAGGTACCCGTCCTTCCGGGCGATCTCGGCCGCCAGCGCCAGCGCCGCCTCCCGCAGCCGCTCCCGCGGGACCACCTCCCACACCGACCCGTGCCCGTGCAGCTGTGCCGCGGTCGCGGTGCGCGAGGTGTAGTACAGGGCGCGCATCAGGTGCTGCGGGACCAGCCGGGCCAGGTGGGTCGCGGCACCGAGCGCACCCCGGTCGAGCTCGGGCAGGCCGAACGTGGCGTCGTCGGAGGCGACGATCGCGTCCGCGTTGCCGACGAGCCCGATGCCGCCGCCCAGGCAGAACCCGTGCACGGCCGCGACCACCGGCACCTCGCACTCGTACACCGCCGCGAACGCCTCGTAGCAGCCCCGGTTGGCGCCGATCAGACGGTCGTGCCCGGGGTCCCGCTGCATCTCCTTGATGTCGACCCCGGCGTTGAAGCCGCGTCCCTCGGCGGCCAGCACCACGCACCGGTGGTCCGGGTCGCGGCCCGCCGCGCGCACGGCGTCGGCGAGCTCGTACCAGCCGCGGACGGGCAGCGCGTTGACGGGCGGGTAGTCGACGGTGACCAGTGCGATGCCCTTGCCGGGGCGTGAGGTGGAGACACCCATGAGCGCATCAGCTACCTTTCCACCAAACGTTTGTTAGGCGAGGAAGGTAGCAGCCCATGGAGCTCGACGGGAGGGTCGCCGTCATCACCGGCGGCACCCGCGGCGTCGGCGCCGGCATCGCCCGGTCGTTCCTCGAAGCCGGGGCGGACGTCGTCGTCTGCGCCCGCCGCCCACCCGACCGACCGGTCACCGCAGCCGGCCGCACGGCCGCCCACGCCCCGCTCGACCTGCGCCGACCCGGCGCCGTACAGGACTTCTTCGACGCCCTCGCCCGCTCCCACGGACGCCTCGACTGCCTGGTCAACAACGCCGGCGGCACCCCGTACCGGCCGCTGGCCGACGGCGGCGCCGACCGGCACGCCCGCGTGCTCGAACTGAACCTGCTCGCCCCGATGACCGCCTCGCTCGCCGCCTACCCGCTGCTGCGCGCCGCGCGCGGCTCGGTGCTGATGGTCGGCAGCGTCAGCGGTTCGCGGCCCTCGCCGGGGACGGCGGCGTACGGGGCCGCCAAGGCGGGCCTGGAGCACCTGGCGCGCTCCATGGCGGTCGAGTGGGCGCCCGAAGTACGGGTGAACACGCTGGTCCTGGGCATGGTGCGGACCGAACTGGCGCACCTGCACTACGGGGACGCCGCCGGGGTCGCGGCGGTGGCGGCCACGGTCCCGCTGGGCCGGCTGGCCGAGCCGGCCGACGTGGGCGCGGCGGCGGTGTTCCTGGCCTCGGACCGGGCGGGGTACGTGAGCGGGGCGAGCCTGCTGGTGCACGGGGGCGGCGAGCGCCCCGCGTTCCTGGACGCGGCAACGGCCAACAAGGAGGACTGACATGGCGGACGGCACGGCATTCGACACGGCGGGCGGCAGGGCCGGCGGCGCGGGCGGCGCGGCCGGCGGCATGGCGCGGGGGCGGGTCGTCGCGGTGACCGGCGCGGGCCGGGGGCTGGGCCGGTCCCATGCGCTGGCGTTCGCGGCGGAGGGCGCGAGGGTCGTCGTCAACGACCTGGACGTGGGCCGGGAGGGAGAGCCCGGCGGCGCGGGCTGCGCGGGCGGCGCCGGGTTCGGCGCGGAGGGCTCCGGCGGCCCGGCGGCGCAGGTCGTCGCCGAGATCCGGGCGCGCGGCGGGGAGGCGGTGGCGCACGGCGGGGACATCGCCACGTCGCAGGGCGCGGCCTCGCTGGTGGACTGCGCGCTGGACGTGTTCGGCCGGCTGGACACCCTGGTCAACAACGCGGGCTTCCTGCGCGACCGGATGCTCGTCAACCTGGCGGAGGAGGACTGGGACGCGGTGGTGCGGGTGCACCTGAAGGGGCACTTCCTGCCGCTGAAGCACGCGGCGGCGTACTGGCGCGCGGAGGCCAAGGCGGGCCGCCGGGTCGCGGCGCGGGTGGTGAACACCTCGTCGGGCGCCGGACTGGCCGGCTCGGTCGGACAGGGCTGCTACAGCGCGGCCAAGGCGGGCGTCCTCGGCCTGACGCTGGTCGCCGCGGCGGAGCTGGACCGGTACGGGGTGCAGGTCAACGCCATCGCCCCGGCCGCGCGGACCCGGATGACGGAGGAGGTCTTCGCGCGCACCATGGCGGCGCCGGGGGAGGGGAAGTTCGACGCGATGGCCCCGGAGAACGTCTCCCCGCTGGTGGTGTGGCTCGGCAGCGACGCCTCGGCGGGGGTCACGGGCCGCGTCTTCGAGGCCGAGGGCGGCCGGATCACGGTGATGGAGGGCTGGCACCCCGGCCCCAGCGCCGACCGCGGCGCCCGCTGGACCCCGGCGGAGGCAGGCGAGGCCGCCACGGGCCTCCTGGCCTCGGCCCGGCCGCCGCACCCGGTGTACGGGGCGGAGCCGGCGCCCTGACACCGGGGCGGTTCGGCGGGCGAACCGGCTGGGCGGCCGGTGGGGCGGCCGCGCGGCGACCCGACCCGGACACGGATCGGCCCCGGCCCCCTGGCGAGGGGTCGGGACCGGACCGGCACTCGTGCGATGGGGTATCACTACCCACTGCACCCCCTCCCCCAACCGCGTCCGGGCCGACAAGTTGTGCGGTGCATCCGCCGGACGCGAGTGTTCCGCCCCACCGGGCCGGGCAGTCCGGCTGCATGGACTGGCCGCATGTCTTGCTGTGGATCTGTCTGGCGTACGTCGCCCTCCGGATCGCCGTCCTGGAGATCCGCTCCCACCACCGGCCGCGCGGCACCGGGGAGGACGACGACGACCGCGTCCCCGACGAGGTCTGAGCGCCCCCGGGGCGGGAGGGGCGGCCCCGGCCGGGCGCCGTGGTCCGCCGGCTACGTGTCGCAGTCCAGGACCGTTCGGCACAACCCGCAGCGGGCCCGCAGCCGCCCCGCCACCGGCAGCCGGAGCCGCTGCCCGCACACCGGACAGTCGAAGGTCACCCGCAGACCGCCGCCGACCCGTTCGAAGCGGTACCCGGGAGCGGCGGCGCGGCCCGCCCAGGACCTGCTCGCCGCCGGACCGCTGGCGCCCGGACCGCCCGCGCCCGGACCGCCCGCCTCCGCCCGGGCGCGGCGCTCGCGCGCGTACCGGCGGCGCTCCGCCGCGTCCGCCGCCGCTAGGGGAGCCCGGCGCAGGTCCCGGTCGGCGAGCGCGCGTCCGCGTACGTGGGCCTCGTACGCCTGCGGGCTGGTGAACCGGGTGGAGAGGTCCTCGCCCACCAGCAGCTCCCGCTTGGCGAGGACGTACCCGAACTCCTCCGGCGTCAGGTAGCCGAGCTTCTGGTGGCCGAGCGCGTCCTCCCGGTAGGCGTCGAGGAGCAGCCAGCCCACGCCCAGCAGGGCGGCCGCGGTGTCGGTGAGGACCTCGTCGTCCGCGGTGGTGGGGAAGCGCAGGCCGAGCCGGTGCAGCAGGACGTGGGTGGCCTCGTGGGCCAGGGCCGCGGCCAGGTCGCGGCGGTGGGTGCGGAAGCGGTCGTTGACCTCGACGAAGTACTCGGGGCCGGCGGCCAGTTCGACGGTGGCCGCCTCCTGCATCGGGCGGAACGCGACCACCATCCGGGCGTCCGGCAGCCCCAGCGCGGCGACGACCGCGGAGGCCACGCGGTGCGCCCCGAGGTGGAGCTCGTCGGCGTCGGTGAAGGCGGCGTCGGCGGGGGAGAGGCCCACGGCGTACGGCCGGATCCCGTCATCCGGCAGCCGCCGCAGCAGGGCGGTGATCGCCGCGCGCACGGTGGCGAGGTGGGGAAAGCCGTGCTCGACGGGGCTGCCGCGGCCGCGGTGGGCGCTCATGCCGCACCTCCCGAACGTCGGTGTCCGAAAACGGGTCCTTGAAGCCCGCACAGCCCCGGGTGTGACATGTACGTGTCATTCACCCGATGACGCGCACGGCCCAACCCCCCACGAAAGGCAGTGTGTTGACTGTGTCCACGACCCTCGGCACCCTCCTCAAGCGCACCCTCGCCGTCGGCGCCGTCGCCCTCGCCGCCGCCAGCCTCCAGCCCGGCACCGCCACCGCGTCCCCGAACCCCGTCGTCGGCGGCACCCGCGCCGCCCAGGGCGAGTTCCCCTTCATGGTGCGCCTCTCCATGGGCTGCGGCGGAGCCCTCTACACCCAGCAGATCGTGCTGACCGCCGCCCACTGCGTGAACGGCTCCGGCAACAACACCTCCATCACCGCCACCGCCGGGGTCGTCGACCTCAACAGCAGCAGCGCCATCAAGGTCAAGTCCACCAAGGTCCTCCAGGCCCCCGGCTACAACGGCCAGGGCAAGGACTGGGCCCTGATCAAGCTCGCCAAGCCGATCAACCTGCCCACCCTCAAGATCGCCGAGACCAAGCAGTACGACACCGGCACCTTCACCGTCGCCGGCTGGGGCGCCGCCCGCGAAGGCGGCGGCCAGCAGCGCTACCTGCTCAAGGCCGGCGTCCCCTTCGTCTCCGACGCCTCCTGCAAGAGCTCCTACGGCAGCTCCCTCGTCCCCGCCGAGGAGATCTGCGCCGGCTACGCCCAGGGCGGCGTCGACACCTGCCAGGGCGACTCCGGCGGCCCCATGTTCCGCCGCGACGACGCCAACAACTGGATCCAGGTCGGCATCGTCAGCTGGGGCCAGGGCTGCGCCCGACCCAACTACCCCGGCGTCTACACCGAGGTCTCGACCTTCGCCGCCGCGATCAAGGCGGCGGCCGCGAACCTCTGACCGGCCCCGGCCCGGCGGGCGCCCCGCACCGGGGCACCCGCCGGGCACCCACCCCGCGAACCGCCGGGACAGCCCGTGCACCGTGATCGCCACCACCCCTCGGCCTCGGCGAGTTCACCCCCGCGCACCTCCACGGTGGACCACCCGCCCACGCACCCACCGGAGAGACGCACATCCCGCCCCCGGGGTTGACAAGCCCCCAGCCCGACCGCGCACCACCCCGGCCCCGCCGCAGCGACCAGCCCCCCGCCCCCGCACCTCCTGCGCCCCCGGCCTCCAACCCCCGTACCGGCCCCGGTCGCGGCCCGGCCCCGGTCCCCGCGCCGGCCGCCGTACCAGCCACGGCCCGGCCCCAGTCGCCGTACCAGCCACGGCCCGGCCCCAGTCGCCGTGCCGTCCACGGCCCGGCCCCCGAACTCCCGCACCAGCTGTGGCCCCGGCCCCCCGGACGCGCGTCGGCTACCGCCCCAGCTCCCGATCGCCGTGGCGGCTGCGCCCCGGCCCCGGCCCCGTATCCGCTACGGCCCCAGCCCCCGACCGCCGCACCGGCCGGGCCCCCGGCCTACGGGCCCGTACGGCTACGGCCCCGGCTTCCCCCGACCGCCGTACCGGATACGCCTCCGCCCGGGCCCCCACAGCGGCAGCGAACCGGTAGCGGAACCGGCACCCCCGCCCCCCCGTGGCGGCAGCGGAACGGCAGCGAACCGGCAGCTCGGGGTCGTACCGTCTCACCGATCGGCCGGCCGACCCCCCGCCCCCCGGCCGCCACGTATTCTCGGTGACCATGAACAACAGCCACCCCGACGCGCCCGACGCCGACGTCACCGCAGAGCTGGCCCGTCTGCGCGACAGCATCGACAACATCGACGCCGCCGTGGTCCACATGCTCGCCGAACGCTTCAAATGCACCCAGCAGGTCGGCCACCTCAAGGCCCGCCACCAGCTGCCCCCCGCCGACCCGCAGCGCGAGGCCAACCAGATCGCCCGCCTGCGCCAGCTCGCCGAGAACGCCAAGCTCGACCCGGCCTTCGCCGAGAAGCTCCTGAACTTCATCATCGCCGAAGTGATCCGGCACCACGAGACGATCGCTGCGCGCGAAGACTAGGCGGCCCGGGCCCACCCTTCGGGCAGCATGGGCCCCATGTCCGCACTGACGCGCAGCGAAGCGCAAGCCCGAGCCCGGCTCCTCGACGTCCACCACTACGCCGTCGCCCTCGACCTCACCGGCGGCGAGGACACCTTCGACTCCACGACCGTCATCCGCTTCACCGCCCGCACCGCCGGCGACACCTTCGTGGAGCTCAAGCCGGACGAGCTGCGCTCCGCCGCACTCGACGGCCACCCCCTGGACCCGGCCACCCTCAGCGGCAACCGCCTGCCCCTCACCGGCCTCGCCGAGGGCCCCCACGAACTGCGCCTCGACGCCCGCATGCGCTACTCCCGCACCGGCGAGGGCCTGCACCGCTTCACCGACCCCGCGGACGGCGAGACCTACGTCTACACCCAGCTGTTCCTCGACGACGTCCAGCGCGTCTACCCGGCCTTCGACCAGCCCGACCTCAAGGCCGTCTTCGAGTTCACCGTCACCGCCCCCGCCCACTGGACCGTCCTCGCCAACGGCATCACCACCCGCACCGGCGACCGCGACACCGACGGCGCCGGCATCTGGACCTCGGCCCCCACCCCCGTCATCTCCACCTACCTCGCCGCCGTCGCCGCAGGCCCCTGGCACAGCATCCGCACCGAACACGCCGGCCTGCCCTTCGGCATCCACTGCCGCCGCTCCCTCGCCCCCCACCTCGACGCCGACGCCGACGAGATCCTCGCCGTCACCACCGCCTGCTACGACCGCTACCACGAGAAGTTCACCGAGCCCTACCCCTTCGACTCCTACGACCAGGCCTTCGTCCCCGAGTTCAACGCCGGCGCCATGGAGAACCCCGGCCTCGTCACCTTCCGCGACCAGTACGTCTTCCGCTCCGCCGTCACCGACGCCGAACGCCAGCGCCGCGCCATGGTCATCGCCCACGAGATGGCCCACATGTGGTTCGGCGACCTCGTCACCCTCCGCTGGTGGGACGACATCTGGCTCAACGAGTCCTTCGCCGAGTACATGGGCTACCAGACCCTCACCGAAGCCACCCGCTTCACCGGCACCTGGACCGAATTCGGCATGGAACGCAAGCCCTGGGGCTACGACGCCGACCAGCGGCCCTCCACCCACGCCGTCGCCCCCGACGCCGCCGCCGTCCCCGACACCGACTCCGCCCTCCTCAACTTCGACGGCATCTCCTACGCCAAGGGCGCCTCCGCCCTGCGCCAACTCGTCGCCTGGATGGGCGAGAAGGACTTCCTCGCCGGCATCAACACCCACTTCGCCCGCCACAAGTTCGCCAACGCCTCACTCGCCGACTTCGTCGACTCCCTCGCCGCCCACACCGACCGCGACGTCCACGCCTGGGCCGACACCTGGCTGCGCACCACCGGCATCGACACCCTCACCCCCCGCATCGAAGAGGGCCACGGCGGCTGGACCCTCACCGTCGACCACCACGGCACCCGCCCCCACCACATCGCCGTCGGCCTCTACGACCGCGAACCCGACAACACCCTCGAAGCCCGCGAACCCCTCACCCTCGACGTCCCCACCGACGAGGTCGTCTCCGCCGACGGGCCCCGCCCCGCACTCCTCCTCCTCAACGACACCGACCTCAGCTACGCCAAGGTCCGCCTCGACGGAACCTCCCTCGGCACCGCCCTGCGCAGCCTGTCCGCCCTCCCCGACCCGCTCACCCGCACCGTGGTGTGGAACGCCCTGCGCGACATGGTCCGCGACGGCGAACTCGCCCCCGCCTCCTACCTCACCACCGCCGAGACCCACCTCCCCCACGAAGCCGACCTCGCCATCGTCCAGGGCGTCCTCACCTTCACCCGCACCGAGATCGCCGACCACTACCTCACCCCCGAACACCGCCCCGCAGCCCTCGCCGCGATCACCTCCATCGCCCGCGCCCTGCTGCGCCGCACCGAGGACGGCACCGACCCCGGCCTGCGCCTGGCCGCCGTACGCGTCCTCATCGACAGCGCCGCCCAGCCCGACACCCTCACCGCCTGGCTCGACGACGACACCGTCCCCGGCGGCCCCGCCCTCGACCCCGAACTGCGCTGGCGCATCCTCGCCCGGCTCAGCGTCCTCGGCGCCGTCGACGACGCCGCCATCGACGCCGCCCTCGCCGCAGACCCCAGCGCCACCGGCGAGGAGGGAGCCGCCCGCTGCCGCGCATCCCTGCCCACCGCCGAGGCCAAGGCCACCGCCTGGAACCGCCTCTTCCACGACGACAGCCTGTCCAACTACCTCTTCACCGCCACCGCCCGCGGCTTCTGGCAGCCCGAACAGGCCGACCTCGTCCACGCCTACGTCCCCCGCTACTACCCCGACGCCATCGCCCTGGCCACCCGCCGCGGCCCCGCCATCGCCGCGGCCGCCGCCCACCACGCCTTCCCCGCCCACGCCGTCGACGCCGAGCACCTCACGACCGGCCAGGCCGCCCTCACCGACCCCGACGTCGTCCCCCGCCTGCACCGCGGCCTCACCGACCAGCTCGACGACCTCGCCCGCGCCCTGCGCATCCGCCAGGCCTGACCCGCACCACCACCGCCCCCGGCAACACCATGCGGCCGCCGCCCGATCTCACCGGGGCGGCGGCCGCACCGCGTCCCCACCCCCGGGCGGTTACCCCATTCGGGTCTGGTCGTTGTACCCGGCGGGTGCCCGGGCCGCCACCGCCGCAGCACCTGCGCCAAGCCCCCGCACCACAGGGCCGGCCGCCCCCCACCCGACCCGCTCCCGAGGACACCACCGATGACCGCACCCCTCGATACACCCCTCGACCTCGTCGGAATCGGCATCGGCCCCAACAACCTCTCCCTCGCCGCCCTCGCCCACGGCCTCCCCGCCCAAGGAACCGGCGAACTCGCCACCGCCTTCTACGAACGACACCGCGACTTCCACTGGCACCCCGGGCTCCTCCTCGACGGCACCACCCTCCAAGTCCCCTTCCTCGCCGACCTCGTCACCCTCGCCGACCCCACCAGCCCCTGGACCTACCTCAACTACCTCAAGCACAAGGACCGGCTCCACCCCTTCTACTTCGCCCAGCAGCTCCACATCCCCCGCGCCGACTACGACGCCTACTGCCGCTGGGTCGCCGGCCGCCTCCCCGGACTCCACTTCGGCCACCAGGTCGACGCCGTCCGCTGGAACCCCGAACGCAGCCTCTTCGAAGTCGACCACACCCGCATCGGCGCCGACGGCGAAGCCGAAGCCGAAGCCCTCGGCCGCACCCACACCCGCCACCTCGCCCTCGGCATCGGCACCGCCCCCCACGTCCCCGACCCCCTGCGCCCCCTCGCCGACGCCCCCACCGTCCCCGTCATCCACGCCGCCGACTACCTGGACCACCGCACCCGCATCCTCGCCGCCGACCACGTCACCGTCATCGGATCAGGCCAGTCCGGCGCCGAGATCTTCCTCGACCTCCTGCGCGCCCGCCCCGCCGGCCGCGAACGCCTCACCTGGCTCACCCGCACCCCCTCCTTCGCCCCCAGGGAACACACCAAGCTCGGCCTCGAACACTTCACCCCCGACTACACCCGCTACTTCCACGCCCTCCCCGAACCCGTCCGCGACCGGCTCCTGCCCACCCAATGGCAGCTCCACAAGGGCGTCGACCCCGCCACCCTCGCCGCCATCCACCACGAGCTCTACACCCGCACCCTCCACGGCGGCTGGCCCGACACCGTCCTCACCCCCGGAGTCACCGTCCGCACCGCCGGCCGCGTCGCCACCACCAAGGTCGAACTCCACCTCGAACACACCCAGCAGGGCACCCGCTCCCGCCTCACCACCGACGCCGTCGTCCTCGCCACCGGCTACCAGGAACGACCCCTCTCCCCACTCCTCGCAGGACTCGACCCCTACCTGCGCCGGGACTCCTCCGGACGCCCCCGCATCGACGAACACCACCGCATGGTCCTCGCCCCCACCATCACCGGCAGCATCTTCGTCCAGAACGGCGAACGCCACACCCACGGCATCGCAGCCCCCGACCTCGGCCTCACCGCCCGACGCAGCGCCACCATCCTCAACACCCTCACCGGCAAAAACCCCTACCCCGAACCCACCCGCACCACCTTCACCACCTTCGGCCTCGAACAGCGGGAGCAGCCCCGCCCCACACCCACGATCGAACTGCTCCCACTGGCCGAATGCCCCTGACACCCCGCAGGGATCAGGACCCGATCAGGACCGGGATCAGAAGACGGGAACGCCGGCCCGCGTCAGACGCCAGTCCACCGACGCGAACTGCGACGGATCGATCGTCCCCTTCGCCTTCACCCACGAAATGATCGTGTTGCGGATCTCGTCGGAATTCGCCCACACCTGCTTCGCCTGCGGCACGTGGGGGAACGCCCCACCACCCGACGCCCGGTAGTTGTTCACCGCCAACACGAACCGCGCCTGCGGATCCACCGGCTTGCCCTGGAACGACAGCCCCGAAATCCGCGAACCCTTCGGCTGCGCGATGTCGATGTCGTACACCAGCCCGTACACCGCGTCGTAGTTGTAGTCCGGGACGCCCTCCGCGTTCGTCAGCTTCGCCGGATCCACCACCGCATCCGGAGCCGTCTGCACGAAGTACCGGGCCGAATACTCCAGATAGTCCTTCACCTGCGCACCCGTCAGCACCCGCGCCTCGAGCGTGTTCTCGAACGGGTACAACCCCGCCGCATCCCGCAACGTCACCTTCCCCTCCGGGATCACTGCCGTCCGCGAGAAGCACGACGCCTGCGACAGCACCGGCAGCGACGCCCACTCCGTACCGGCCAGGGCCCCCTTCACCGTCTCCGCCTGCACGTGGTTGATCAGATCGATGATCGGCACGTCCCTGACCGGACCGTCCGCCGACGACATCCCCTGCGTCGACGTACCGATCACCTGGTTGACGTACTGCACCACCTTCCGGTGCTCGTCCGACAACATCCGGACGATCTTCGGGTCCTCCTCGACCTCGTTCGAGTTCAGCACCCGCGCCGACACCTTCGCCACCGACCACGAGCCCTTCGCCCACGTCAGCTCGAAGTCGAACAACGTCAGCCGCTGCCCCCACTTCAACGGCTCCGACAGCACCACGTCCTTGCCGGTCGCCTTGTTCTTCACCCGGTACTCCGGGATCTCCGTGTGCGCGTGCCCCACCAGGATCGCGTCGATCCCCGGCACCTGCTCCGCCACCAGACCCGCCGCGTTCTCGATGTACGGCAGCTGGTCACCGTACGAAGACGTACCGCTCGACCCCGAATGCGCCGACACGATCACCACGTCCGCACCCATCGACCGCAGCTTCGGCACGTACTTCGCCGCCTGCTCCTCCAGCCCCGGGAACGTCATCTTCCCCTGCACATTGGCCTTGTCCCAGATCGCGATACCCGGATTCGTCAGACCCAGCACCGCCACCTTCACGTCCCGCCCCTGCGGAGTCCGCAACCGGTGCATGCTGTACGGGGGGAACGCCGGCCGCAGCGACTTCGCATCCAGCGCGTTCGCCCCCAGCAGCGGAAAATCACACTGCTCCTGGAACTTCCGCAGCACCGGAATGCCGTAGTTGAACTCGTGGTTGCCCAGCGCCGCCGCGTCATAGCCGATCGTGTTCATCGCCTGCGCCATCGGGTGCACCGGACCACGGCGCGCCGTGATCGGATCCACCTTCGCGTAGTAGTACGACAGCTGCGTGCCCTGGATGGTGTCGCCCGCGTCGATGAGCAGCGTGTTGCAACGCCCCTTCTCCGCCCGCACCCGGTTCACCAGCGTCGAGATCTTCGCCAGACCCACGTCGTTGTGCGCCTTGTCGTCGAACTCCTTGTCCGTGAAGTAGTCCCAGTTGAAGACGTTCCCGTGCAGATCGGTCGTCCCCATCACCGTGAACGCATACGTCCGCGGCTGCCGCGAACCCGGATCCGCCGAGGTCGCCGCGGCAGCCGGGCTGCCCGCGGCCCCCGTCAGCGCCACGGCCGCACCCGTAGCGGCCGACGTCCCCAGAAACGTCCTGCGGTCCAACGCCATGTCATCTCCCCTGTTCAGGCGTCGTCTTGAAGTGGCTGACAACGCGCGTAGATTCTGACCCATCGGTAACAACCGAACCACCCCCCTCCGCATCTCGATCCGGTGACCTCCGACCGCCGGCAGTGCCACAGTGAAACCATGACCACCACCCACGACGCACCCCACCCGCCCTACGGCACCCCGGACACCCCCCGCGTCGCCGTCCGCGGCGAAGCCCTCCTCGAAGTCGACCCCGAAATCGCCCGCATCGGCATCACCGTCAGCGCCCGCGGCACCGACCGACGCACCGCCCTCGAAGACCTCACCCGCCGCAACAACGCAGCCCTCGAACTCATCAAGACCTACGGCGAAGCCGTCGAAAAAACCGAAACCGGCGCCTTCTCCATCACCCCCGAACTCACCCGCCACGGCCGCGGCGAACGCATCCGCGCCTACCACGGCCGCGTCCACATCACCGCCGAACTCACCGACTTCACCGCCCTCGGCGAACTCACCACCCGCCTCGCCGACCTCGACCTCACCCAGGTCGACGGCCCCTGGTGGTCCCTGCGCCCCACCTCACCCGCCCACGGCGAAGCCCGCCGCCAAGCCGTCCTCGAAGCCGTCCAACGCGCCCGCGAATACGCCGCCGCCCTCGGCGCCGACCTCACCGCCCTCGTCGAACTCGCCGACGAAGGCGCCGAGAACGCCATGCCCTTCGCCGCCGCCCCCGCCGGCGCCGTCCGCTCCATGGCCTTCACCGACGCCGAAACCGCCGCCCCGCCGCTCGACCTCGAACCCCAGCGCCAAACCGTCCGCGCCCAGGTCAACGCACGCTTCACCATGACCCCGCCACGGCTCTGAGAACCGCCCGTGGGGGTGCTCATCAGAGCACCCCCACGCACATTCAACAATTGTCAACAACCCTTCAACCAAAGGTTGTTGAGCGGACACCCGGACCCCATTACCTACCCCCCGGTAGGGCATACGCTCCCCCCATGCGCCGAGCAAAAATCGTATGCACCCTGGGCCCCGCCACCGGCTCCTACGAGCGGATCAAAACCCTGGTCGAAGCCGGAATGGACATCGCCCGCCTCAACCTCAGCCACGGCACCTACGCCGAACACGAGGAGCGCTACCTCCGCGTACGCAAGGCCTCCGACGAAACCGGCCGCAGCGTCGGCATCCTCGTCGACCTTCAAGGCCCGAAGATCCGACTCGGACGCTTCGCCGAAGGACCCGTACTCCTTGAACGCGGCGACACCTTCACCATCACCACCGAACACACCCCCGGCGACCGCCACACCTGCAGCACCACCTACCAAGGCCTCGCCACCGACGTCACCCCCGGCGAACGCATCCTCGTCGACGACGGCCGCGTCACCCTCGAAGTCACCGCCATCGACGGCCCCCGCATCCACACCCACGTCATCGAAGGCGGCATGGTCTCCGACCACAAGGGACTCAACCTCCCCGGAGTCGCCGTCTCCGTCCCCGCCCTCTCCGACAAGGACACCGAAGACCTCCGCTGGGCCCTGCGCACCGGCGCCGACGTCATCGCCCTCTCCTTCGTCCGCAACGGCCGCGACATCGAAGACGTCCACCGCATCATGGACGAGGAAGGCCGACGCCTCCCCGTCATCGCCAAAATCGAAAAACCCCAAGCTGTCGACAACATCGACGACATCGTCGCCGCCTTCGACGGCATCATGGTCGCCCGCGGCGACCTCGGCGTCGAAATGCCACTCGAACAAGTCCCCCTCGTCCAGAAGCGCGCCATCAAACTCGCCAAGCGCAACGCCAAACCGGTCATCGTCGCCACCCAGATGCTCGAATCGATGATCGAGAACTCACGGCCCACCCGCGCCGAAGCCTCCGACGTCGCCAACGCCGTCATCGACGGCACCGACGCCGTCATGCTCTCCGGCGAAACCAGCGTCGGCAAACACCCCGTCGAAACCGTCACCACCATGGCCCGCATCGTCGAAGCCGCCGAACAGGACATCCTCGCCAAGGGCCTCCCCCCACTCACCGAACGCAACAAACCCCGCACCCAGGCCGGAGCCGTCGCCCGCGCAGCCGCCGAGATCGGCGACTTCCTCGGCGCCAAATTCCTCGTCGCCTTCACCCAGAGCGGCGACACCGTCCGCCGACTCTCCCGCTACCGCTCACCCATCCCCCTCCTCGCCTTCACCCCCGACCCCGCCACCCGCTCCCAGCTCAACCTCACCTGGGGCACCGAAACCTTCCTCGGCCCCCACGTCGACTCCACCGACGCCATGGTCGCCCAGGTCGAAGAAGAACTCCTGCGCATCGGCCGCTGCGTACCCGGCGACACCGTCGTCATCACCGCCGGCTCACCCCCCGGCGTCACCGGCACCACCAACCTGGTCCGCGTCCACCACATCGGCGACGCCGTCCGCTGACCCGAGACCCGCCGACCCGCGCACGCGCCCTGCACGCCCCCGCCCCACGAAGGCGGGGGCGTTCCTGCGTACCGAACCGACCACACTCCACCGGAATGCCTGCGTCACCACCCCCGCACCCGGCACAATCCCGGACGTCCCCCCACCCTTGGAGCAGCCGGTGTCGCAACAGGAAATCCCCATCACCCTCACACCCCAGCAGGCCGCCGCCGGCGTCGTCATCACCCTCCCCCTCCAGAACGGCACCACCGCCGACCTCCGCGTCCCACCCGCCCGCGACGGCGAACTCGTCCGCGGCCAACTCGGCACCACCGAGGTCCTCCTCCGCGTCCGCGTGGCCGGCGCCCCCGCACCGAAGAAGTCCAACCCCCTCGGCTGCCTCCTGGGCCTCCTCATCGCCGCAGGCCTGATCGCAGGCATAGCCGCCCTGGCCAACGACGAGGACACCGGCAGCCGCCCCACCTCCAGCGCCCCGACCCCGTCCTGGTCACCGCCCGCCCTCCCCACCCTCAACCTCCCGGGCGCGCCGTCCCCCATCCCCTCGACCCCCGACCCCAGCCCCTACGACGAGGGCACCTGCCTCAACGGAACCCTCCCCGACTCCACCACCGCCACCCGCGTCAACAACGTCGACGAGGTGTCCTGCTCGGCGTCGGACGCCCACTACCGCGTCATCCAGCGCTTCTCCTTCACCTCCGACATGAGCCGCTGCGACGCCAACCCCAAGACCCAGTACGCGTTCTCCCACCGCTACACCCGCAACGGCGTCCCCATCAACGAATACGTCTACTGCCTGGTCGGCATCGGCTCCTACGCCCGCCAGTAGCTAGTGCTTCGGCCCGACGTGCAGATCCATGAGCGCCACGGACTCCTTACGGGCGACGGAGACGTTGAACGGCTCGCCGCCGCGCGCAAGGACGGTCCACTGCACGCCGAGCCGGGTGAGCGTGTCCGTGAGGAGCTTCCGAATGTCGTCCGACTTGTTGGCGAAGAGGTACCGGGGGTACTCGTAGCGCTTGCGCTCGCCACCGACCGTGCGGGTGGTCCAGTTGGTTATCCGGCAGCCGTCCGAATGTATGAGACCCCGGACGAAATCCCATGGGTGGGCGTCGACGATCGCCTGCTGCCAGTCTTCGAGGACGATCGACCGCTCGTGCTTCCTGCCCGGCCCGTGCTGCGGGAACAGGCACGGCAGGTGATTCGAGTACACCTTGACGTTGCGGCAGCCGATCTTGCGTACGCGGCAGACCGAGTTCTGTGGGAACAGGCGGCGCAGGGCTTCTTCCGCCAGGTCCATCAGACCGGGCCAGTGCTCATCGCACGTGATCATCAGGTTGGGGACCCGGTGCCCGGAGTATCGGCTGATGTGCCCGTCGCCCAAATAGAGGCCGAGGGTGTAGGCATAGGCCTCTTCGTCGAGGGGCGTGCCGTCGCACCGCGGGCAGGCCGGGTCGTGCCGCCCCGGGCATTCGCCGCGCTTCGCCCGGTCGAGATGCTTCCAGTAGCCGATGGTGCCCGGCGGAACGCGGAGACGCCGGGCCGCTTCGGCGTTCGGCGTGCCGCTGCGTAACAGGGCCAGTGCTGTCTCTCGCACAGGGAGGTCGTATGCGCTCATGTTGCTACCCTGCGTCACGACTCCTGTCTTTGGGTAGCAAAAAGCCGAACGTTCATCCGAAGGGGAGCGTCCGCTTTGAGTGCCCAGGGTGAGGGCTTCGGTGGAGGTGTTCCTGGTCGCTCGGCGTGGCGTGCGTGCGACGGTGGCTCAGAAGGGCGCCACGGATGGCGCAATATGGCGGCTTTTCCTGGAAAGCGCGATGGTCGCGCGTTATCGCGTGACCATGGAAATTAAGGAAAAAGTGCCCCAGGTGGGATTCGAACCCACACTGTCGGTGGTTTGAGCACCGTCTCTCTAACCGTTGGAGTACTGGGGCCTAAGAAACGAAGGCTGCGGCGAGCCCTGCGCGTCTCCACCTTACAGGAGCTCGGTAGGCTCAGGGGAGCTTGATATGCCCGCAAGGAGGAGCCCCGTGACCGCCGAGCACGAGTCGACGCCCACGCCCGACGCCGACCAGTCGCACGTTCCGCCGCTGACGACCCGCGTCGTCATCGCCGAGGACGAGGCGCTCATCCGTCTCGACCTCAAAGAGATGCTGGAGGAAGAGGGCTACTCGGTGGTCGGCGAGGCCGGCGACGGCCAGAGCGCCGTCGAGCTGGCCCGTGAGCACCGGCCCGACCTCGTCATCCTCGACGTGAAGATGCCCGTCCTGGACGGGATCTCCGCCGCGGAGAAGATCGCGCAGGAGTCCATCGCACCGGTCCTGATGTTGACGGCGTTCTCGCAGCGCGACCTCGTCGAGCGGGCCCGGGACGCCGGGGCCATGGCGTATCTGGTGAAGCCGTTCAGCAAGAGCGACGTGGTGCCGGCCATCGAGATGGCCGTCTCCCGCTTCGCGGAGCTGCGCGCGCTGGAGCAGGAGGTCGCGGACCTCTCCCAGCGGCTGGAGACCCGGAAGCTGGTGGACCGGGCCAAGAGCATCCTGCAGACGCAGTACGGGCTGACGGAGCCGGCGGCGTTCCGGTGGATCCAGAAGACGTCGATGGACCGGCGCATGTCGATGCAGCAGGTCGCGGAGGCGGTCATCGAGGACGCCGAGGAGAAGAAGAACGCCTCCAAGGGGTAGTTCCCGTACGCCGAACGCCGCGTGCGCGCGGCAACGCGTGAGGCCCGCCACCGGGTTGCGGTGGCGGGCCTCACGCGTCGTGCGGGGTGTGGCGGGGTCAGTCCTCGCCGAGGTAGGCCTTGCGGACGTCCTCGTTGTGGAGCAGCTCCTGGCCGGTGCCCGAGAGCACGATCTTGCCGATCTCCATCACGTGGGCCTGGTCGGCCAGCGAGAGCGCGGCCTGGGCGTTCTGCTCGACGAGCAGGATGGTGGTGCCCGTGGACTTGAGCTCGGCGATGGTGGCCATGATCTTGTGCATCATCAGCGGGGAGAGGCCCATGGAGGGCTCGTCCAGCATGAGGAGCTTGGGGCGGGACATGAGGGCCCGTCCCATGGCGAGCATCTGCTGCTCACCGCCCGAGAGGGTGCCGGCGGCCTGCTTGCGGCGTTCGCCCAGGATGGGGAACATCTCGTAGGCGCGCTGGATGTCCTTCTCGATGCCGTCCTTGTCGCTGCGGAGGAAGGCTCCGAGCTGGAGGTTCTCGGCGATCGTCAGCCGGGGGAAGATGTGGCGTCCCTCGGGGGAGTGGGCGAGGCCCAGGGAGACGATCTTGTGGGCGGGGACGGTGCCCAGGGGCTGGCCGTCGAAGGTGATGCTGCCGGAGCGGGGCTTGATGAGTCCCGACAGGGTGCGCAGGGTGGTGGTCTTGCCGGCGCCGTTGGTGCCGACGAGGCAGACGATCTGGCCCTGCTCGACAGTGAAGGAGATGCCCTTGACGGCTTCGATCTTGCCGTAGGCCACCTTGAGGTCGTTGACCTCGAGGAGTGCGGTCACTTGGCTTCTCCGTCCTTGCTGGTGGTGCTGTCCGCGGCTGCCGCCTCGGTGGTGGGGGCGGGGGCGTCCGTGGTGTCGGCCTCCGTCTCCGTCGCCTCGGTCGTGTCGGCGTCCGTGGTGTCGGCGGCTTCCGTCGCCTCGGGGGTTTCGGTCGCCTCCGCGTCGGTCGCCTCGGCTTCCGTCGCCTCGGCGTCGGCCGCGGGGGCTTCGGTCTCCTCGGACTCGGCCTCGGTGGACTCGGCCTCAGCCTCAGCGGCCTCGGTCTCCGTGGCCTCGGTCTCCGTAGCCTCAGCGGCCTCGGACTCCTCGGCCGCGGCCTCGGCGGCCGGGGGCTCGAAGGGTTCGCCGAGGTAGGCGGCGATGACGCGCTCGTCGCCCTGGACCTCGGAGGCGGTGCCCTCGATGAGCTTCTCGCCCTGGACGAGGCAGGCGACGCGGTCGCAGAGGTTGAAGATGAACCGCATGTCGTGCTCGATGACGAGGACGGCGATGCCCATGTCGCGGATGGCGAAGATGAGCTCTTCCGCGGCGCGGGTCTCCTGCGGGTTCATGCCGGCCGTGGGCTCGTCGAGGAGCAGGAGGCCGGGGTCGCTGGCGAGGGCGCGGGCGATTTCGAGCTTGCGCTGCTCGCCGTAGGGGAGGTTCTTCGCCAGGTGCTGGGCCTTGTGCTCCAGGCCGATGAACTCGAGGAGTTCCATGGCGCGGGCCTCGGAGGCGGCTTCGGCCTTCTTGAAGCCGGGGCCGCGCAGGAGGGCCGACCAGAGGCCTTCCTTGGTCCGGGTGTGGCGTCCGACGAGGACGTTCTCCAGGACCGTCATGTTGTGGAAGAGCCGGATGTTCTGGAAGGTGCGGGCGATGCCGGCCTTGGTGACCAGGTGCGGCTTGGGCGGCAGGACGGTGCCCTTGTAGCTGACGGTGCCCTCGGTGGGGACGTACAGGCCGGTGAGGCAGTTGAAGAAGGTGGTCTTGCCGGCGCCGTTGGGGCCGATGAGACCGACGATCTCGCCGGCGTTGACGTGGAGGTCGACGCCCTTGACGGCGGTGAGGCCGCCGAAGCGCATGGTGACGCCGCTGGCCTGGAGGACCGTCTCGCCGGCCGGGGCGGCGGCGGGCTTGGTGGTGGTGTCGGTGGTGGTCGTCATGGTGTTCACGCACCCGCCTTGGCCGTGGCCAGGTCGGTGGGAGCCTGGTCGGCGGTGTCGTCGTGGAACTCGAGCTGTGCGCGCTTGTTGGCGATGAGGCCTTCGGGGCGCAGGCGCATGAGCAGGATGAGGGCGATGCCGAATCCGAGGAGCTGGTAGTCCTGGAGGAACTGGAGCTTCGCGGGGATCAGGAAGAGGAGTGCGGAGCCGAGGATGGGGCCGCGGATGGTTCCCATGCCGCCGAGGATGACGGCGGCGAGGAGGAACGCGGAGTTGGGGGGTACGGGTCCGGCGAAGACGTAGTTCTCGGGGACGACCGTGGTGTTGACGTGGGCCTGGACGGTGCCGGCGAGGCCGGCGAGGGTGGCGCCGAGGGCGAAGGCGATGAGCTTGACGCGGAAGCCGTTGATGCCCATGGCTTCGGCGGCGGTCTCGTCCTCGCGGATGGCGACCCAGGCGCGTCCGATGCGGCTGTTGCCGGCGCGGGCGAAGACCAGGATGACCAGGGCCATGACCAGCAGCATCAGGAGGTAGTAGTTGGCGTAGGCGCCGAGGGTGATGCCAAGGACGTTGTGGGATTCGCCGAAGTTCCACCCGAAGAGTTCGAGGTGGGGGATGTTCGGGATGCCGTTGGGGCCGTTGGTGACCTGGGGGCCGGAGGTGCCGTCGAGGTTGCCCATGGCGATGCGGAAGATTTCTCCGAAGCCGAGGGTGACGATGGCGAGGTAGTCGCCGCGCAGGCGGAGGGTCGGGGCGCCGATGACGACGCCGAAGACCAGGGAGGCGAGCGCGCCGACGATGACCGCGGCCCAGAAGGGGAGGTGGAGGCCGAAGGCGGAGGCGGTGCTTCCGGAGACCAGGGCGGCGGTGTAGGCGCCGACGCCGAGGAAGGCGACGTAGCCGAGGTCGAGGAGGCCGGCGAGGCCGACGACGACGTTGAGGCCGAGCGCGACGGTCGCGAAGATCAGGATGTTGACCGCGATGAGGGTGTAGGTGTCGCCGCTCTGCTGGATGAGGGGGAAGGCGATGAAGGCGGCCGCGGTCGCGATGACGGCGACCTGGCGGTGGTTCGCGGTGATCTCGGCGAAGCGGTCGGTGACGCCGGACTTGAGGAGGCCGGTGGCGGCGAGGCTGACCGTGATCAGGTACGCGACGAAGAGCTGCGGTTCCTTGTCATCGGTGTCGATGCCGAAGGTGATCACGAAGAGGGCGAGGGCGTAGACGCCGACGATGATCAGGATCTCGGCCCAGGAGGGCAGCTTCGTGGTGGTGGCGGCGGCCTTGCGGGTGTCGTCGGTGAGCTTGAACGCGGCGATGGCCGGGATCAGGGAGGCGACGAGGGCGAGGTAGGCGCCGGGTTCGAGGTTGACGACGCCGCCGAGTTCGACCGAGATGGCGATCGCGGTGAACCAGGTGGTGGCGGCGGCGCCGAGGGCGAGGAACCGCAGGGGCTGGGTGGTGCCCTTGGGGGCGAGCCAGCCGAGGCCCTTGGTGCCCAGGGCGGAGAGGGCGTAGAGGGCGGTCAGCAGGGCGCCGATGAGCGTGAGGAGCTGCAGGGGCGCCGGGTTGCCGTAGATGGTGAGGTCGCCGGGGAAGGCGGCGGTCCAGGTCCAGGCGGTGAAGGCGCTGATGACGGTGAGGAGGGAGCCGCCGGCGATGGCGTACAGCAGGGTGGTGCTGTTGTCGGTCTCCTCGACCACGGCGGGGCTGAGGGTGGCTTCGTTGGTGGTCATGGTTCTCACGCCCGATCCGTGACGCGCTGGCCGAGCAGGCCTTGGGGCCGCACGAGGAGGACGACGATGAGGAGCACGAAGGCCCAGACGTTGGACCAGGCGCCGCCGCCGAGCTGCTGCATGCCCGGGATGTCCTCGATGTAGGCGATCGAGAGCGATTCGGCGAGGCCGAGGACGACGCCGCCGACCATGGCGCCGTAGATGTTGCCGATGCCGCCGAGGACGGCTGCGGTGAAGGCCTTGAGTCCGAGGATGAAGCCCATCTCGAAGTTGATCTGGCCCTTGTCGACGCCGTAGGCGACGGCGGCGACGGCGGCGAACGCGGCACCGATGGCGAAGGCCATGACGATGATGCGGTCGGTGTTGATGCCCATGAGCTTGGCGGTGTCGGGGTCCTGGGCGGTGGCCTGCATGGCGCGGCCGCTGCGGCTCTTGGAGACGAAGACGCCGAGGGCGAGCATGCAGAGCGGGGCCAGGGCCAGGACGAAGGCGTCGGAGCGCTGGATCGCCAGGTTGTCGGTGATCTGGAACGCCTTGCCGGTGAACTCGGGGAAGGTCACTGCCTTCTTGGCGTCCGGGTAGAACTGCCAGACGAGCTGCTGGAGCGCGATCGAGAGGCCGATGGCGGTGATGAGGGGTGCCAGGCGGGGGGCGCTGCGCAGTGGCCGGTAGGCGAAGCGTTCCGCCGCGGTCGCCACGGCGACGGAGGCGAGGGCGCCTCCGAGGATCATGAGGGGTATCGCCACCAGGAGCGAGGTTCCGCTCGGGAGTGCGGTGTAGGTGGTGAGGGCGCCGAAGCCCCCGATCATGAAGATCTCGCCGTGGGCGAAGTTGATGAGCTGGACGATGCCGTAAACCATGGTGTACCCGATGGCGATGAGGCCGTAGAGGGCACCGAGGGAAAGGCCGTTGGCCAGCTGTTGCGGCAGTTCGTGCACCGCAGGGCCTCCGATGTGCGTGTCGGATAAGAGTCCGCGCGAGGGCGCTGTTTGCGCCCTCGCGCGGCTTGGTTCTTGGGGGGTGGTTCAGGTGTGGTTGCCGTCAGGCGTGGCGACTACTGGTTGAAGGTGTCGCTCTTGACGTCGATCCACTTGCCGCCCTCGACCTTGTAGACCGTGAGCTGCTTGTTGGTGGTGTCGCCGTACTCGTCGAAGGAGACCTTGCCGGTGACGCCGTCGAAGGAGACCTTGCCGAGGGCCTCGACGACCTTGGCGCGGGCGTCGGTCGGGACCTTGCCGCCGTTGGCGGCGACGACGGCCTTGACGGCCTGGATGACGGCCCAGCCGGCGTCGTAGGAGTAGCCGCCGTAGGCCGCGTACGGGTCCTTGTAGCCGCCCGCCTTGTAGTCCTCGATGAACTTCTTGGCGGTGTCGAGCTTCTCGACGGGGGCGCCGATGGAGGTGGCGAGGTCGCCGTCGTTGGCCTCGGCGGAGGCGGAGATGAAGGCCGGGTCGTAGATGCCGTCACCACCGAAGAGCGGGACGTTGGCGCCGGTCTTCTTGATCTGGTCGGAGAGCAGGCCGCCCTCGGGGTACTGGCCGCCGAAGTAGACGGAGTCGGCGCCGGAGGACTTGACCTTGTCGGCGGTGGAGGAGAAGTCGGTCTCCTTCACGGTGACGTGGTCGGTGCCGACGACCTCGCCGCCGAGCTTCTTGAACTCCTCGGCGAAGATGCCGGCGAGGCCGGCGCCGTAGGTCTGCTTGTCGTCGACGACGAAGACCTTCTTCTTGCCGGCGTCCTTGAAGAGGTACTGGGCGGCGAACTTGCCCTGGACGACGTCGGTGGCGGCGGTGCGGAAGTAGGTCTTGAAGGGGCGCTTGAACTCGCCCTTGCCCCAGTTGTCGCCCTGGCTGAGGGCCGGGTTGGTGTTGGCCGGGGAGACCTGGGCGAGGTTGGCGGAGGCGAAGACGCCCTGCATCTGCTGGGCGACGCCCGAGTTCAGGGGGCCGACGACGCCGAGAACGTCCTTGTTGCCTACGAGCTTGGTGGCGTTTGCCTGGCCGGAGGCAGGAACTGCCTGGTCGTCGAGGCCTTCGACCTTGAATTCCACGCCGGGGACTTCGTTGTTCTTGTTCGCGGTCTTGGCCGCGAGGTCAACGGAGTTCTTGATGCCCTGGCCGAGAGCGGAAAGGGAGCCGGTGAGGGGGGCGTCAACGCCGATGACGACGACGGTCTTGGAACCGTCGGCCTTGTCCCCGGTCTTCCCCGCATCGCGGGAGCCGCAGGCGGTGAGGGTGAGGGCTCCCGTGGTGATCACGGTCGTGAGGACAAGCAGAGAACGGTGTCGCACGATTCTTCCTTTCCCTGGCGCGGCCGCCCTCGAGTTGAGGGTGCCGAACGGGAGCCGGGCCGCACTGGGAGTTCCACGGCCGTGCTGGTTTGCGCTCTGTGGCGCGGTGACTGGCCGTGACTCTAGGCCGAGGTGGTGAGCGCGGGGGAGCGGGGAAAGGAGGATGTGACTGTCTTGTTATGCCAAGGCCAAGAATGTGAGGCGGGAGTTCGGACAGATCGGGCGTTTGGCGACGCTGCCGGGCGTCCGCATCGTGAGAATTCCCCGGTTCTCTAAGGGGCTTGAGGGCCTCATGGTCCTGTCATAGATCAAATCGGGCCGAATGTCGCAGCGCGTGTCCGAAAGAATCCCCAGGGCGGCTTTCTGCGAGGGAAAAGGGCGATTCTGTCGGGCGTGGGCATTACTGATGGTAATGACGCTCCTTGATCCACTTCGTACGATTGGATCGCGACCGAAACGGGCGGAACGCCCCCTAACCCCGGCCCGGTCGTCCCCCGCCGGGTGCCCGGAAGCCGGACAGCGTGCTCGGGATTCCGGTCACCCGGCCGGGCTGGGCGGCCGCCAGTTCTCGGAGCTCCAGGTGGCCCCGTCCTGCTCCGTGCAGCGCTGCGCGACGAGCCGGTCGATCAGCTCAAGTGCCTTGTCCCGACCGGCAGTTCGCTCTTCGGTGCGACCTGCGGCGACGGCTTCCTCATGGATCGCGTACTGCGCATTGGACATCCCCTTCTGCTCCCAGTCCAGCCCGGCCCAGTAACTGCCCTTGAGGGCCTCTTTCGCCCAGTAGGACACCAGAGTTGTGCAGATCCGGGCAGGTGGAGAAGGGCTCGGGGCAGCCCCCCGGGGGGACTTCGGGCCGTCGGGCGTGCACCCGGAGCCCGCCCCGAGAGCCAGGGTCACGAGGAGCGCGGCGGCGCCGTACCGGGCCGCGCGGGGTGGCTGGGTACCCATGCAGGCGACGGTAGGCCGTCACCTTCGGTGACACAACGGCCGTGCGCGGGGCGGGTCAGGACTGGCGGATTCCGGGCGGTCGGCGTGGCTGACGGGGCCGTGGGAGGAGCGCGGAGGCGGGGGAGCGGTGAGGCGGGGCCGTGGAGGGGCGGGGGCGGGCACGGCGCGGGGGGGGGGGGGGGAGAGGGGTGGGGGGGGGGGGGGGGGGGGGGGGGGGGGGGGGGGGGGGGGGGGGGGGGGGGGTGGGGCGGGGGGGGGGGGGGGGCCCCCACGCCCCGCCCCCCCCCCCCCACCCCGGGCGGGGGTGGGGTCCGGGCCCGTGGGGACCGGGGGTGCGGGCCGGGTCAGGCCTCCGCGGTCGGAGCGGCGGCGGCGTCGCGCAGCAGGCAGGTCAGGCGGGCGCTGCACACCCGCCGCTCCTGCTCGTCGCTGATCACGATCTCGTAGGTGGCGGTGGAGCGGCCGCGGTGCACGGGCGTGGCGACGC
The DNA here is from genome assembly GCF_055564695.1 of Streptomyces sp. NPDC029014. NCBI lineage: Bacteria > Bacillati > Actinomycetota > Actinomycetes > Kitasatosporales > Streptomycetaceae > Streptomyces > Streptomyces sp. NPDC029014. Next base: position 13,655 of record NZ_JBVHVT010000039.1, on the reverse strand, counting down.
CGGTGACGAGGCCGGAGCGGACCCCGCGGTGGTGGGTGCAGTTCAGGTCCACGCCGACGGCGATCTTGGTGATGCCGCCGTGGAGCATCGCGCCGATCGAGCCGAGGGTCTCGGCGAGCACGGCGGAGGCGCCGCCGTGCAGGAGCCCGTAGGGCTGGGTGTTGCCCTCGACCGGCATCGTGCCCACGACCCGGTCGGGGGCCGCCTCCAGGATGCGGATGTCCATCCGCTCGCCGAGGTGGCCCGCCGAGAACAGCGCGGGCAGGTCGATGCCCAGGGCCGCGTACTCGTCCAGGACCTCCTTCGGGAACTTCACAGCGTGCTGCTCGCCCATGGGCCGGCTCCGTTCGTCAACGATCGTTAACCATCTTGTCCTGACGTCGTTCTATCAGGCCGGTTCGAAGCGCACGACGACGGACTTGCTGGCGGGGGTGTTGCTGGTGTCGGCGGTGGAGTCCAGCGGGACGAGCACGTTCGTCTCGGGGTAGTAGGCCGCCGCGCAGCCGCGGGCGGTGGGGTAGTGGACGACGCGGAAGCCGGGGGCGCGCCGCTCCACGCCGTCCTTCCACTCGCCGACCAGGTCCGTGTAGGAGCCGTCGGCGAGGCCGAGCTCGGCGGCGTCCTCGGGGTGGACCATGACGATGCGGCGGCCGCCGGTGATCCCGCGGTAGCGGTCGTCGAGGCCGTAGATCGTGGTGTTGTACTGGTCGTGGCTGCGCAGGGTCTGCAGCAGCAGCCGGCCCTCGGGGAGCCGCGGGTACTCCACGGGTGCGGCGGTGAAGTTGGCCTTGCCGGTGGCCGTCGGGAAGCGGCGCTCGTCGCGGGGGGCGTGCGGGAGCCGGAAGCCCTCGGGGCGGGCGGCGCGGGCGTTGAAGTCCTCGAAGCCCGGGACGACGCGGGAGATCCGGTCGCGGATGGCGGCGTAGTCCCGCTCGAACTCCTCCCAGGGGGTGGTGGAGGCGTCGCCGAGGACGGCGCGCGCCATGCGGGCCACGATCGCCGGCTCGGACAGCAGGTGCGGGGAGGCCGGGGCGAGGTTGCCGCGGGAGGCGTGGACCATGCCCATGGAGTCCTCGACGGTGACGAACTGCCGGCCCGAGGCCTGGACGTCCTTGTCGGTGCGGCCCAGCGTCGGCAGGATCAGGGCCCGGCGGCCGGTGACCGCGTGGGAGCGGTTGAGCTTGGTGGAGACGTGCACCGTGAGCGAGGCGCGGCGGATCGCGGCCTCGGTGACCTCGGTGTCGGGGGTCGCGCCGACGAAGTTGCCGCCCATCGCGAAGAGGACCTTGGCCTTGCCGTCGCGCAGGGCCTCGATGGAGCGGACCACGTCGTAGCCGTGGTGCCGGGGCGACGTGATGCCGAATTCCCGGTCGAGGGCGTCGAGGAAGGCGGGGGCGGGGCGTTCGAAGATCCCCATGGTGCGGTCGCCCTGGACGTTGGAGTGGCCGCGGACGGGGCAGACGCCGGCGCCGGGGCGGCCGATGTTGCCGCGGAGCAGGAGCAGGTTGACGACCTCGCGGATGGTGGCGACGGCGTGCTTGTGCTGGGTCAGGCCCATGGCCCAGCAGACGATGGTGCGCTCGGAGGCCAGGACCATGGCGAGGGCGCGTTCGATCTCGGGCCGGGTCAGGCCGGTGGCGGTGAGGGTCTCGGCCCAGTCGGCCTCCTGCGCGGCGGCGGCGAGGTCCTCGTAGCCGTGGGTGTGCTCGCGGACGAAGTCCTCGTCGACGGCGCCCTCCGTCTCGATCACGAGCTTGTTCAGGAGGCGGAAGAGGGCCTGGTCGCCGCCGATGCGGATCTGCAGGAACAGGTCGCTCAGCGGGGTGCCGCGGAGCATGCCGAGGGGGTTCTGGGGGTTCTTGAACCGCTCGGTGCCGGCCTCGGGCAGCGGGTTCACCGAGATGATCTTCGCGCCGGAGGTCTTGGCCTTCTCCAGGGCGGAGAGCATGCGGGGGTGGTTGGTGCCCGGGTTCTGCCCGGCGACGATGATCAGGTCGGCCTGGTGGAGGTCCTCCAGGGAGACGCTGCCCTTGCCGATCCCTATGGTCTCGGTGAGCGCGGAGCCCGAGGACTCGTGGCACATGTTGGAGCAGTCCGGCAGGTTGTTCGTGCCGAACTCGCGGGCGAAGAGCTGGAAGAGGAACGCGGCCTCGTTGCTGGTGCGGCCGGAGGTGTAGAAGAGGGCCTCGTCGGGGGAGGCGAGGGCGTTCAGCTCCTCGGCGATGATCTCGAAGGCGCGCTCCCAGCTGACGGCCTCGTACCGGTCGGCGCCGTCGGGCTGCGCCCCCCGCTCCAGGAGCATCGGCCGGGTGATCCGGCCCTGCTGGCCCAGCCAGTAACCGGAGCGGTCCGCGAGGTCGGCGAGCGGGTGGGCGGCGAAGAACTCCGGTGTGACCCGGCGCAGCGTGGCCTCCTCGGCGACCGCCTTGGCGCCGTTCTCGCAGAACTCGGCGGTGTGCCGCTTGTCGCCCTCGGGCCAGGCGCAGCCCGGGCAGTCGAAGCCGTCCTTCTGGTTGACCTTGAGCAGGGTGCGGGCGGTGCGCGCCACCCCCATCTGGGCCTGCGCGATCCGCAGCGTGTGCCCGATCGCGGGCAGGCCCGCCGCGGCGCGCTTGGGGGGCGCGACCTGCGGCGCGTCCTGTACGGGATCACCTGCGGGCGGCTTCGTGGCCATGTCGCTCCCCTTTGAGCACGTCGGGCAGTGCGCCGGCATGGCCGCGCGCTTCGCATTCGCGCCCGATCCTGTCATGACCGGGGCGGTGATCGCCGACGCCGGAATTGTCGGCGGGGGCGCCTAGGATCGGGGGCGTGGCAGAGAACGCATCGAAGAAGACCGACCAGACGACCGCAGCGGACCGCCCCCGCCTGATGCTCATGGACGGGCACTCCCTGGCGTACCGGGCGTTCTTCGCGCTGCCCGCGGAGAACTTCACCACGGTGACCGGCCAGCCGACGAACGCGATCTACGGCTTCGCGTCGATGCTGGCGAACACGCTGCGCGACGAGGCGCCCACGCACTTCGCGGTGGCGTTCGACGTCTCGCGCAAGACGTGGCGCTCGACGGAGTTCCCCGAGTACAAGGCGAACCGCTCCTCGACCCCGGACGAGTTCAAGGGGCAGGTGGAGCTGATCGGCGAGCTGCTGGACGCGATGAACGTGCCGCGGTTCGCGGTCGACGGCTTCGAGGCCGACGACGTGATCGCGACGCTGGCGACGCAGGCGGAGGCGCTCGGATTCGAGGTGCTGATCGTCACCGGCGACCGGGACTCCTTCCAGCTGGTCTCCGAGCACACCACGGTGCTGTACCCGACGAAGGGCGTCTCCGAGCTGACCCGCTTCACGCCGGAGAAGGTCGTGGAGAAGTACGGGCTGACCCCGCAGCAGTACCCGGACTTCGCTGCGCTGCGCGGCGACCCGTCGGACAACCTGCCGGGCATCCCGGGCGTCGGCGAGAAGACCGCCGCCAAGTGGATCAACCAGTTCGGATCGTTCGCGGAGCTGGTGGAGCGCGCCGAGGAGGTCAAGGGCAAGGTCGGGCAGAGCTTCCGCGACCACCTGGAGGCCGTGAAGCTCAACCGGGTCCTGACCGAGATGGTCCGGGACGTGGCGCTGGAGAAGACCCCGGCCGAGCTGGAGCGCGCCGCGTACGACCGGTCCGCCGTGACCGGCGTGCTGGACGTGCTGGAGATCCGCAACCCCTCGCTGCGCGAGCGGCTGCTGGCGGTGGACCCGGGCGCCGGCCACGAGGAGGCCCCGGCTCCGGCCCCCGGCGTGGAACTGGACGCGTCGGTGCTGGGCACGGGCGAGCTCGCGCCGTGGCTCGCGGCCCACGGCGGCGGCCCCCTCGGCGTGTCCACCGTGGACAGCTGGGCGCTGGGCCAGGGCAGCATCGCCGAGATCGCGCTGGCCGCGGCCGGCGGGGCGGCCGCCTGGTTCGACCCGTCCGCGCTGGACGAGGCCGACGAGCAGGCGTTCGCGGCCTGGGCCGGCGACCCGGACCGGCCCAAGGTCGTGCACAACGCCAAGGTCCTGATGCGGGTCTTCCCCGAGCACGGCTGGCGCCTGGACGGCGTCACCATGGACACCGCGCTCGCCGCGTACCTGGTCAAGCCGGGCCGGCGGTCCTTCGCGCTGGACGCACTGTCGGTGGAGTACCTGGGCCGCGAGCTCCAGCCCGCCGCGGTCGACGGCCAGCTGGCCTTCGGTGCCGACGAGACCGCCGAGGCCGAGGCGCTGATGGCGCAGGCCCGCGCCGTCCTCGACCTCGGCGAGGCCTTCACCGGCAAGCTGGTGGAGGTCGGCGCCGCCGACCTGCTCCACGACATGGAGCTGCCCACCTCCGAGCTGCTGGCCCGGATGGAGCGGTCCGGCATCGCCGCCGACCGCGACCACCTGACGGCCATGGAGCAGCAGTTCGCCGGAGCGGTGCAGCAGGCGGTGAAGGAGGCGCACGCGTCGGTGGGCCACGAGTTCAACCTCGGCTCGCCCAAGCAGCTCCAGGAGGTCTTCTTCGGCGAGCTGGACCTGCCGAAGACCAAGAAGACCAAGACCGGCTACACCACGGACGCGGACGCCCTGGCCTGGCTGGCCACGCAGACCGACCACGACCTGCCCGTGATCATGCTGCGGCACCGGGAGCAGGCCAAGCTGCGGGTCACCGTGGAGGGCCTGGTCAAGACGATCGCCGCCGACGGCCGGGTGCACACCAGCTTCAGCCAGACCACCGCCGCCACCGGGCGCCTGTCCTCCACCGACCCCAACCTGCAGAACGTGCCGGTGCGCACCGACGAGGGCCGCGCCATCCGCCGCGGGTTCGTCGTCGGCGAGGGCTACGAGTCCCTCATGACCGCCGACTACAGCCAGATCGAGCTGCGCGTCATGGCCCACCTGTCCGAGGACGAGGGCCTGATCCAGGCCTTCCTCTCCGGTGAGGACCTGCACACCACCGTCGCCTCCCAGGTGTTCGGCGTGGAGCGCTCCGCCGTCGACCCCGAGATGCGCCGCAAGATCAAGGCGATGTCGTACGGGCTCGCGTACGGGCTCTCCGCCTTCGGCCTCTCCCAGCAGCTCGGGATCGAGCCGGCCGAGGCGCGCGGGCTCATGGAGACGTTCTTCGAGCGGTTCGGCGGGGTCCGGGACTACCTGCAGCGCGTCGTCGACGAGGCCCGCGCCACCGGCTACACGGCGACGATCTTCGGGCGCCGCCGCTACCTGCCGGACCTGGCCAGCGACAACCGCCAGCGCCGCGAGGCCGCCGAGCGGATGGCGCTGAACGCCCCGATCCAGGGCACCGCCGCCGACATCGTCAAGGTCGCCATGCTCCGCGTGGACCGGGCGATCGCCGAGGCGGGCCTGACGTCACGGATGCTGCTCCAGGTCCACGACGAAATCGTGCTGGAGATCGCCCCGGGCGAGCGCGAGCGGGTCGAGGAGCTGGTGCGCCGCGAGATGGCCGCCGCCGTCGACCTGCGGGCCCCGCTGGACGTGTCGGTGGGCGTCGGCCCCGACTGGGAGTCCGCCGCGCACTGACCCGGAGCCCGGAGCCCGGAGCCCGGAGCCCGGTTCGCCATGTGCCTGCGCCCGCCCCCGCCGTCCGGCGGGGGCGGGCGCACGTGCACGGTGTGCGGGCGGGCTCACCCGGTGCGCAGGGGCTCCTGCGACTCCGTGTCCGCGGAGCGCACGCCGCCGCTCCGGTCCTGCCGGGCGTCCCGGGCGTCCCGGTCGTCGTGGGCGTGGGCGTGGGCGTGGGCGTGGTCGTGGGCCGGGCGGCGGTGCCGCAACCGCACCAGGGCCGCGTACAGCAGCAGGCCCACTGCGAGGCCGGCGCCCGCACCGAAGCAGACGGTCGGGACGATGTCGAGGGGCGAGCGGACCCGGTCGTAGAACGTGAAGAAGCGCAGCACCCGCGTCGTCACCCCGACGGCCGTGCACCCGGCCACCAGCGCGGCCGAGCCCAGTACCTCGGCCCTGCTCAGCGCCGGCACCGCCCCCGGCGCGGGCCGGTCGGACGTCCGGCGCACGGCCGTCACCGCGAACCAGAGCAGCCCGCCGGCCGCGACCGCCGACGAGCCGTACTGGAGGTAGGTGTAGAGCGGGTATCCGAACGCCAGCGGCTCGCCGAGCCGGGGCAGGGCGTTGGTCCCCCACCGGTCCAGGTGCGTGAAGCTGTCCCAGACGACGTGCGTGAGCGAGCCCAGCACCGCCGAGAGGTAGAACCACAGGGCGAGCGTCGCCGGCCGCCGCGCGCCCGGTCCGCCGGGTCCGCCCGGTCCGCCCCGCCAGTCCTCGCCCCGGACCAGGGCGTGGACGCGGCCTTGGCGGGCCCTCGGCAGCAGCGCCACGAGCGGTTCGCGCAGCAGCAGCCAGCAGGCGGCGAGCACGGCGGTCAGGACGGCGTCGGCGGTCAGCACGCCGGGCAGCGAGTGCGTGAACGCCCCGTACCGCATGACGCCGCCGACGACGGCGTCCGCGAAGTAGAACGTGTCGGGCGCGAACGAGCCTAGGACGAGCGCGGAGGCGACGAGCGGGCCGCGCGCCCGGCCGGTGCGGCGTACGGCGGGCAGGACGGCGGCGGCATGGCTGAGGGTGAACGGCACGGCACCTCTTGGCGGTTCGGCGGACAACGGGTCGAGCGGCGGGGCGGCGCCCCGGGTCACGGCGGGTGACCGTTTCTTTACTTCGGGCCAATGCGTCCCGAACGGGTCCGGCCAGTATGCGTGACCTGCACATGGCGTGGGGAAGTGGTGAAGGCCCGGTCTCCGATCGGTGCGGTGTGAAGGGAGTTGACGTAGGGTCACGCCGACGTCGAGGGGGAGGGGACCGGCTCATGTCGGCTCGGTGGACGGCTCGTGGCAGGCTGCGCAGGGGAGCGACCGCCGCCGTGGCGTGCGCACTGGTGGCGGCCGCGGTGACCGCCTCGCAGGCCCCGCCCGGCCACCGCACGGCCGTCGTCGGGGAGGGCGTGGCACCGGCCGAGGCGCCGACGCCGGACGGCGGCGCGGACGGCGGCGACGGCGCGTACCTCACCGAACTCCCGCCCCTCGCCAGCCCGGAGCCACCGGCGGTCCTCCTGCCGGACGGCGGAACCCAGCCGCCGCCGACAGGCCCCGGCGAGGCGGCCGGAGCGCACGATCAGCCCGTCGCCACGGGCGGTGCGGTGGGCGCGCAGGGGATACCGGCGACCGTACTGGCCGCCTACCAGCGGGCCGAGGAGCGGATGGGCCGCACCGATCCGGACTGCGGGCTGCGCTGGCAGCTGCTCGCGGCCATCGGCAAGGTCGAGTCCGGGCACGCGGGCGGCGGACGCGTCGACGCCGCCGGCACCACCCTGAGCCCGGTCCTCGGACCGGTCCTGAACGGCAACGGCTTCGCGACGATCCGGGACACGGACGGCGGCCGCTACGACGGGGACGCCGCCTACGACCGCGCCGTCGGGCCCATGCAGTTCATCCCGTCCACCTGGGCCGCCTGGGGCCAGGACGCCGACGGCGACGGCCGGCGCGATCCCGGCAACGTGTACGACGCCGCCCTCGCCGCCGGCCGCTACCTGTGCGCGGGCAGCCGCGACCTGCGGGTGGACGCGGACGTGGACCGGGCCGTCCTCTCCTACAACCACTCCTCGGAGTACCTGCGGACGGTGCGGTCCTGGTTCGCGTACTACCTCAACGGCGCGCACGCGGTCCCGAACGCGGGAGGCGGCGCGGCCGCACCGGCGAAGCCGCAGCCCCGGCCGGAGCCTTCACCCACGCCCACGCCCACACCCACGCCGCCCCCGTCCCCGAGCCCCGAGCCGACTCCGACGCCGAGTCCGAAGCCCACCCCGTCCCCGACGCCCACGCCCACGCCGACGCCGAGTCCGACTCCGACGCCGAGTCCGAAGCCCACACCTACCCCCACACCGACCCCCACGCCGAGCCCGACGCCCAAGTCGACGGCCACGTCCCGGCCGACGCCCAGCCCCACGGCGAGCGTCCGGCCGTCGCCCTCCGCGGCCGAGCCGTCGGGGTCCCCGTCCGGGTCCCCCTCCCCGGGCGCGGCGCGGGGCGGCACGCGAACCCCGTAGCCGAACGGTTCTCATCTCGCACGCGCGTTGCTACGGTGCCCCCGCCCTGACGCCCCATCAGATCCGGAGCCCGGTATGCGCGCACTCGCCGCCGCCGCCATCGGTCTTGCCGCCGCGCTGGCCCTCGCGTTCGCCGTCACGGCGCTCGGGGCGCAGGAAGGCGAGACCTCGCCCAGACCGCTGCTCACCACCGCGCCCGCCGCCCCCGGGCAGCAGTGAGGAGGCCGGACGTGCGACGCCGAGCGAGCCTCGTCCTCCTCGCCCTCGCGGTGTTCTGCACCGCCCTGGCGCCGCTGCTGCGCTGGTACGCGTACCCCCGGCTCGCCAGGATCCCGCCGAACCAGTACCAGGAGATGGTCCTGGAGGCGAAGGACGCGACCCTCCTCGACTACACCGGCGGGATGCAGCCCAAGAAGGTGGACAAGGTCACGATCGTCCAGACCCTCAAGGGCAACGTGGAGGCGTCGCGGGAGATCGAGGCGAGCACGGGCCGGGACGTCGTCGTCTGGGACACCCTCTCCCACATCGCGGGCCCCGACGGGAAGACGGTCTCCCAGATCCCCGAGCGCTACGTCTTCGACGCCCACACGCAGGCGCCCGTCCACGCCCCCGGCGAGGCCGTGGACGGCGACCCCGTCGAACGGGAGGGCATCGAGTTCAAGTGGCCGTTCTTCACCGAGCCGCGCGACTACCTCTACTTCGACGCCCAGACCCGCACCTCGTCCCCGATCCACTACGTCGGCCCGCGCACCTTCCGCGGCATGGACGTCTACTACTACGAACAGGACGTGCCCTGGTCCAAGGTCCCCCTGCCCAAGAAGATGCCGATCGAGGGCATCGACCCGGCGACCTTCGAGCAGAGCACCGGCACCAGCCTCTGGTACAAGGCCAGGGCGATGTTCTGGGTCGAGCCAGTCACCGGCGCGCCCGTCAACGCCGAACAGGTCGTCGAACAGGAGATGCGCGGCGGCATCGCCGCCGGGGCGCCGGAAGGCCGGCTCACCGTCTTCGCCGGGCACGTGAAGATGCGCGAGGACTACAGCCGGTACACCGTCGACCTGGTCCGGTCGAACCGCACGAAGGTCCTCGCCCTCCACACGTACGCCCCGGCCGGGCTCGCCGCCGCCGGGCTCGCGCTGCTCGGGGCGGCCCTGTGGCTGGAGGCCCGCGGCCGCAGGACCGCTGCGGCCGCAGCCGGGGACGGGGTCAGCGCCTGAGGCGGGCGTTGGTGTGCCGGGTCGGCTCGGCCGTCGCCGGGTCCTCCGGCCACGGGTGCTTCGGGTAGCGGCCGCGGAGCTCGGCGCGGACGGCCCGGTAGCCACCCTGCCAGAAGGAGGCCAGGTCGGCGGTGACCGCCGCGGGCCGCCCCGCCGGCGACAGCAGGTGCACGAGGACGGGCACCCCCGCGACCCGCGGAGTCTCGGCGAGCCCGAACAACTCCTGCAGCTTCACCGCGAGGACGGGCTGCTCGGCCGAGTAGTCCACCCGGATCCGGGAGCCGCTCGGCACCTCGATCCGCTCCGGGGCCAACTCGTCCAGGCGGGCCGCCTCACCGGTGGCCCAGGGCAGCAGCCGGGTCAGGGCCCGGCCGGCGTCGATCCGCGCGAGGTCGGCGCGGCGCCGGGCCGAGGACAGCTCCGGCTCCAACCAGTCCTCCGCCGGGCGGCCCAGCAGGGCCGTGTCGGACACGTCCGGCCAGGGGGCTCCCAGGGTGCGGTGCAGGAACGCGAGGCGCTCGCGCAGCGCCAGGGCGTCCGGCGACCAGCGCAGCAGCGCGCCCGGGCCCTCGGCCGCGAGGCCGTCGAGCAGGGCCCGGCGCACCAGGGCGGGGTCCGGGTCGCGCAGGGGGCGGGCGGCGAGCTCGATCGCGCCGAGGCGCTGCACGGCCCGCGCGACCACGTCTCCGGTCCCGGACCCGGCCCCCGCGTCCCAGTGGACCTCCTCGGAGGAGGAGAACAGGTGCTCGGCGGCGGCCCGGGCCGTGGCCTCGTCGAGGACGGCGGCCAGCCGGATGCGGGCGTCGGCGGAGCCGCTGCTGCGGTCGGCCACCGCGATGGCGAGCCAGTCGCCGGCGGTGGCGAGCCGGGAGCCGTCCGGGAGCGCGGCTCCCGTACCGGAGGCCATGAGGTACTGGCCCCGGCCGCGGGTGCGGGCCACGCGCTCGGGGAAGGCGAGCGCGACGACGAGCCCGGCGACGTGGTCGTCGGCCACCGCCGGCGTTCCCCGGGCTCCGCCCGGACCGATCGCGGGGGCTCCGCCCCCACACCCCCGCGCCTCAATCGCCGGAGGGGCTGAGTTTTCCAGCCCCTCCGGCGATTGAGGAGCGGGGTCCGGGGCGGAGCCCCGGGGGCTCGGGCGCGCAGCGTCCGACGGGCGGCGTCCGGGGTCGCAAGCCCCGGTTCCGGGAAGGGGCGGGGTGGGGGAGAGGGCCTCCGCGGCGGCCGACGCCGCGACCAGCCGCCCGACCTCGGCGCGCCAACGCCCCGCATAGCCGCCGCCCCCGTCCCCGCCCCGCTGGGACCGTACGGCGCGCCAGGCCGCGACCAGGTCGTCGCCGTACTCCCGCGGCGGCTCCTCGCTCAGGAGCGCCACCACCTCCGCCACCCGCCGCCGGGCCGCGTCCGGCGCCGCCGCCCCGTCCAGCAGGGCCCGGGCCAGCCGCGGGTGCAGGCCGAGCCGGGACATGGCCGCGCCCCGCGGGGTGACCCGCCCGGCCGCGTCCAGCGCGCCCACCGCGGACAGCACGGACCGCGCCGCCGCCATGGCCCCCGCCGGCGGCGGGTCCAGCAGTGCCAGCCCCGACGCGTCGGGATCACCCCAGCAGGCCGCCTGCAGCGCGAACGCGGTCAGGTCCGCCAGCCGTATCTCCGGCGCGGGGAACGCCGGCAGCCGCCCGTGTTCCGCCTCCGCCCAGCACCGGTACACCGTCCCCGGCGCCTCGCGCCCCGCGCGCCCGGCCCGCTGCCGGGCCGCCGCGCGGGAGGCCCGTACGGTCGTCAGCGCGCCCAGGCCCCGCGCATGGTCCGTCCGCGGCTCGCGGGCCAGCCCCGCGTCCACCACCACCCGCACCCCGGGCACGGTGAGGCTCGACTCGGCCACCGCCGTGGAGAGGATCACCCGCCGGTGGTCCGCCGGGGTGAGCGCCGCGTCCTGGACCGCCGCCGGGGCCCGACCGTGGACCTGGAGCACCTCCGCGTCGATCCCGGCCAGCAGCCCGGCCACCCGGCCGATCTCGCCGGTGCCGGGCAGGAAGCACAGCACGTCCCCGGTGCGCTCGGACAGCGCCCGCCGCACCACCGCGGCCACGTGCGCCAGCTGCGCCGGGTCCACCCGCATCCCGTGCGGCGGCCGCACCGGCCGGGCCGGCGGGGCCCACACCGTCTCCACCGGGTACGAGACGCCCTCCGCCCGCACCACCGGGGCGCCGCCGAGCAGCCGCGCCCAGCCCTCCGCGTCGGTCGTCGCCGACGCCGCGACCAGCTGCAGCTCCGGGCGCAGGGTCTCCCGTACGTCCAGCAGGAACGCGGCGACGGTGTCGGCGTCCAGGTGCCGCTCGTGGCATTCGTCCAGGACGACCACGTCCACGCCGGCCAGCTCCTGGTCCCGCTGGAGCCGCTGCAGCAGGACACCGGTGGTGACCACCTCCACCACCGTGTCGGGGCCCACCGCCCGCTCGCCGCGCACCGTGAAGCCGACCGCGCCGCCCACTCTCCCGCCCAGCAGCCAGGCCATCCGCCGCGCCGCGGCGCGGGCGGCGATCCGCCGGGGCTCGGCCACGACGACCCGGCGCCGAGGGCCGCCGCCGACCAGCCCGGCCAGGGCCAGCGGCACCAGTGTGGTCTTGCCGGTGCCGGGCGGGGCGCACAGCACCGCCGTGCCGTGGCCGTCCAGGGCCGAGGCGAGCGCGGGCAGGGCTTCCCTTACGGGGAGGGTGTCGAGGGCGGAGGCGCGTACGGGCACGGCTCAGGCCCCGTCCGCCCGCTCGCACACGAAGATCGCGGTGCCGGGGATCAGATTGCCGCGCAGCGGGGACCAGCCGCCCCACTCCTGGCCGTTCCAGGCGGGCCACTCCGGCTCCACCAGGTCGATCAGGCGGAACCCGCCCGCCACCACGTCCCGGACCCGGTCGCCGAGGGTGCGGTGGTGCTCGACGTACACGGCGCGCCCCTGCTCGTCCTGCTCGACGTACGGGGTCCGGTCGAAGTACGAGGCCGCCACCGACAGCCCCTCCGGGCCGGGCTCGTCCGGGAAGGCCCAGCGGATGGGGTGGGTGACGGAGAAGACCCAGCGGCCGCCGGGCCGCAGGACGCGGTGCACCTCCCGCATGACGTTCACCGGGTCGGCGACGAAGGGAACGGCCCCGTACGCGGAACAGGCCAGGTCGAAGACGCCGTCGCGGAAGGGCAGCCGCCCGGCGTCCGCCTCCACCAGGGGGACCGAGCCGCTGTCGATGCGCAGGGCGTGCTGGAGCTGGCGGTGGGAGAGGTCGAGGGCGACCGGGCGGGCGCCCCGGGCGGCCAGCCAGCGGGAGCACTGGGCGGCGCCGGCGCCGATCTCCAGGACGACCTTGCCCTTCAGGGAGTCCGTCGGGCCGAGCAGGGCGGCGTCGGCCTCGTCCAGGCCCTCGGGGCCCCAGACGAAGCGGTCGTCGCCGAGGAAGGCGCCGTGCTCGCGCTGGTAGTCGTCCGCGTTGCGGTCCCACCAGGAGCGGCTCGCCCGGCTGCTCTCCGCTTCGTCGGTGTCACGGCGCGTGGCGAAAGCGTCGTCCGCGGTGTCGCCATGGGTGCCGGGCGCCTGTTCGGGGGCGTAGTCCTCTTGGTTCATGGGGCCCGTCGTCGTAGTCTGCGAAAGAGGTCGGGGAGGCCATTCGTGCCTGCCCGCCCATGAATTGTGCCGGTTGTGCGGTGATCCGCCCTGGGTGTGCGCCTTCGCGCATTGACCCCGTCCGGCCATCCCCGTATGCTACAAGTTGCGCTGCGAGCCTGTGCTCCTCAGACCTAGCAGGCTGCGCTTGCATCTGTTGATGTCCCCTCGGTTCTCGAGGCCCTGCCACCCCTGGTGGCTTGGGCTTCCTAGGCTGTCCGGCTTCTTCGGCAGGTGCCGATAAGGGCTCCCGGCGTAGCAGTACCTACGACTTCATGTCCGTACCGGAGCCCTTTCCCACATGACGAGCAGCACCGAGACCACCGCCACCACTCCGCAGGTTGCGGTCAACGACATCGGTAACGAGGAAGCCTTCCTCGCCGCGATCGACGAGACGATCAAGTACTTCAACGACGGCGACATCGTCGACGGCGTCATCGTGAAGGTCGACCGGGACGAGGTCCTGCTCGACATCGGCTACAAGACCGAAGGCGTCATCCCGAGCCGCGAGCTCTCGATCAAGCACGACGTCGACCCGAACGAGGTCGTCAAGGTCGGCGACGAGATCGAGGCCCTGGTTCTCCAGAAGGAGGACAAGGAAGGCCGCCTGATCCTCTCGAAGAAGCGCGCCCAGTACGAGCGTGCCTGGGGCACCATCGAGAAGATCAAGGAAGAGGACGGCATCGTCACCGGTACCGTCATCGAGGTCGTCAAGGGTGGTCTCATCCTC